>NZ_NSGB01000018.1:0-136323 GCF_002294785.1 Mesorhizobium sp. WSM3868
CCCCCCCCCCCCCCCCCCCCCCCCCCCCCCCCCCCCCCCCCCCCCCCCCCCCCCCCCCCCCCCCCCCCCCCCGCGCCGATGTGCCCTCTTCTAGGGAGCGCCAGATCTCGGCAGCAGTATCGTTAACGGCGAAGATGGCCCGCTGGGAAGGACTGAACAGAATATTCTGCCCCCTGACGCGTGCCAGCCGTCCCTGGGTCACAAACGTGGCCGGGATATGAGCGGTGGAGCCTGGCGGCGCCGTTCCGTTACCCGCCTCGTGATTCATCGAGTAGTCCTCTCCCCCTCTGCCGGAACGCGACGGCGGTCCAACCTGTCGTTGCGAAACAGGTACGTTCAATGGGCGAATTGGCAAGCCTTTCGGCAGGAGTTCACTTCGCCCAACACAGCTTCGCCCAACACAGCTAAGCAACCGAATGTTTGCCCCCGAGTGCGACTTGTCACAGCGCTTCGTCGGAGAACCGGGCCACGTTCTGATGCGCCGCAACCCATTGCAGATGCGCCTTGTTCCAGTATTCGCGCGCGTCAGCGCCCGTCAGCACCTTGAAACCGGATGGCGGCAGCGGCAATTCCGAAGGAATTGGTTCGTCGGGCAGCCACAGCAGCACATTGTCCCGGCTTTCGATAGCCAGCCCCCAGGTTCTTTCCAGGCGACGGAGTCCACGCATGTTCACCGAAGCCAATGCGAAAACCGATCCCGTTATCCTCAGCCTGGGTGACTGATCGACGGCCTTGATCGGCGCCTGATGTGTGATTTCGTCCTTGGAGAGAAACGGGTGCATGCGAATGAGGGTTCGATCGATCCGCACTGTCTCCCGTGTCCCATCCCGCTCGTTTGAGGCAGGATCCACGCTGATCCCCGAAAAACAGCCGTCGAACAGGCAATCCTCGACAATGCCGCTGAGCAGGTAGTCATTCTCCACCGCATCATCCCTGATTTCGCTGAGCCAGCAGCCTTTCAGGTGAAAGCCGTCGGCCCGCGCCGCGAAACGCACGCCATCCCAGCAGCGCCGCGCGCGGACACCTTCTATTGTCGCATTGGCGGTTCCGTCCCTGACAAGCAGAGCCGCGCTGTTGCAGTAGGTGTCGCGCCAATCGGAGGTCAGCGGCACCTGGCCGTCGAAGCGCCCTCCGATGAAATGAACGCCCGGACAGTTGCGGATGACCACCGGGTAGCGATTGACTGGCAGGTTTCCTTCGTCGCAGCCCATCATCGCGCTGGGCTCAGGATTTCTGCTGTTGGCGACTGTGAAGGAAGCATTCCGGGCATCGATTGTCGCCCCGGCTTCGAGATCCCGAAACATTTGTTGTTCGTAGCCATGCTCGCCCGTCAGAACGAGCTGCTTGCCCTCCGGCATCTGCCCGCCCTCCGCCTGGTACGTGCCCGGCAACAGGGCGAACACGGGAGACAGCCCAGCAAGACCCATGAATGAACGGCGGTCCATCCTCATCCTCATTGACCTGAAGAAGCGAATTGCCGATGACGGTCGAGACAGGCCGAACGGACCGCCTCGAGAGCTCTCGAGGCCACGGCCTCGGGCGAAGCAAGCCTTTCGATCTCGATAGCCGCCAGCACGCCCATGCGATCTTCCGTTCCCATTCCCCGCTCAAGAGCGGCCGCCATTTCGCGGCAAGCCCGATCCGCCGCAGACCAAAGGTCGGGATCGCTGTCCGGAGATGTCCGTTGCAGCCGCGAGGAGCGATCCCCCCTGGTCAGGAGCCGGTCTCTGGCGATGCCGGTCTCGCTGCGCAGGTGGACAAAAACCATGTCATGCAATCCGACGGCAGAAAGCATATCCAGCCAATTCTCGGATGTTTTTCTGCATCTGCTCTTCAGCAATATGGACCAGAATCCCTGCAGCAACCCCTGATCCATTATGATTATTGAATTTCTCCTTGCCCTCTCATGCTGGATAAATGCGACCAGGCTGATAAGATTCCAGACAAGCCTGATGGCATCAAGGCGCGACACTTGCCTGCTTTCGATGACGAAACGGGCAATTCGAGCAAGCAACGAGCGAAACTCACGATCTAGCAGCCGAGGGGCGACAACGCCCATTCTGTGTATCTGCCTCTCGATGAATGTTCTTCCTTCCCACGCCACTCGCACGTCGCCTTCCAGCAGGCCGCACCGTCGCAGGCTGTTCGCCAGCAGGCCGGAGGTGGTTGTCTTTCCGACCCCGGGCAGACCAAAGAATTCGACAAATCGAATGTCTGTCCGCAGCGCGCGTGCTTCGACGCTTGGCGGGAGACTTGCCGCCAGGTCACCAACGGTGTGCGAAGTCATTGGATTTCGGGTGGTACGATGAACTCTTGGAACGCCAATGAAGTCAAGGCGATGTGCGAGGGGCATACTCAACTTCAAGCAGCTGAGACCCGGTCCCGACATACAACCTCGGTGTCTTGGCAAGGCCGGTCTGCAGCGATCGCTGCATGCCGCGGTAGACTATGAGCAAAGCGAGCGGCAGCCAGAAGAAGGCCGCGGTTGACGGCCCGAAGGAATCGCTCATCTGGTTGGCGACCAAGTAGTTCCATACGGCGACCGATGTTCCGAGCACCATGACATTCACTTCGGTCGCTTGTTCGCTCCTGCCCCTGTCGACCAATGTGTGAAGAACGGCGCTGATCAGATAACCCACCACCAGCAGAACCATGATCACCACCAAGGCGAGGCCGGGCACTCCCAGCGTTCTAAAATAATCGATGAACAGGTTGTGGCTGTGCGGAGCGATGTCGCCCACCCATTGCCCTGCGCCCACGCCCATGAACGGATGTGACAGGCCCAGATCGATTGATATCGACCACAGTCGTTGCCGCGAAACGATCGAATGTGCCTCCCCGCCGGAGAGCTGAAGCGACAGCAGCTTGTAGGCCCGTGGGTTCAGGAACTGCAACATCATGAAGCTAGCCTGGAACAATATCGGAGCCGTAACGGTCGCCGCGATCACTGTTACCGGACGCTGCTTCCTTATCACCAGATAGATGCAGTATAGCCCGTAGAACGTGCCGAGACCGACGACCCCAAGAACGAAATTCGTCTTGGATCCCGATTTGACCAAACCCAGCAACCCCGCGAGGAGGCAAACCGAAAGGAGGATTCGGTGCCTTCGAGAAGCGACCAGCTTCGCGGCGACAAGCGGCAGACCGGCCGACAAGGCAATTCCGAGCTGGTTTGCATGCTTGAAATAGCCTTCCGCCCGATCGGCGAATCGAGCATCGCCGAGGCCAATAACGACAAGGCAGGATGTAACAGCAACCATGATGGCCATGGTCATCCCAATCCTGTCGATTGCCTCAAAACTCCTAGGCCTCGCGGCGATCAATGCAATGGTCGGGATAGTGGCGAAACCAAACACCTGGGCGAAGACAGCGCGCATGGTCCTGACCGGATTGTCCGCGTGTAGCGCCGACAGCAGCGATAGAACCATGATGAGGGCAGATGTTGTCAGCACAGCAGCCGCCAGGGCCGTGTCGGTGCGATGCAGACGTTTTGTCGCTTCGGCGTAGGGAACGAGGCTTACCAGGCCGCAGAACAAAGCGAGCAAAAAGGAAATCGAGCCATCGGTTCCGGCAATCCGCGTGGCGCCAGGGAACCATATCGACACGATCAGCAAAAGGATGGAAGCCTGCAGCATCGATGGACGTCACGCTGAAAATGCTATGCAACAACCGCGGGCCGACGCGCTCTTGCCTCGCCAGGCTGCGTCCGGTGCCCCTGTGTCCTGAACGGCAACGCCAAGAAATAGAGACACAACGTTCACTCCAGGACGGTGATTCAAGGCGCGCTGCCGCACCGCGGGTGAATACTCCGCGTACCTATTTCATAAGCAGCGTAGGCGCAGCGGGATGACAAGGAAATGAGCGAAAACGCGTCATTGGGACAAGGTGTCCTACGCCTTTTGTGCAAGGGCTGGTGGTGCTGCGATTCCAGTTTGCCTGGTCGAGATCCCGTCTAGCCGCGGCGGGGATTCGGTGTTGGTGCGGATTTGCATATGTGGGAGACTTGGGCGCGGCACACCGAGTCTTTCACACCGTAGGAGATCGCCGTGCTTTGGGGTCTTGTCGCCGTCGGCGTGATCGGCATTTTGCTCGGATTTCGTGTTCGCGCGCCGGCGCTCATCGTCATGACCGCGGTGATTGTGGTGTTCAGCGCCATTGCAGGCGGCATCGGCAGCCTGTTTGCCTGGGACCGTCTGCTTTCGATCCTGCTTTTCGTTGTCACGCTGCAGGGCGCCTACCTGCTCGGCGTCTTCCTCGGCATCGTGTGGCGTCGCGCCGTGACCGATGAGCATTGACGGACTGCGGCTGCCATTTCGTCGCTGACGCCGGACTTTTTTAAAGCGGCGATGCCGTCAATGCTCGCTGCCTTCCTCGGCAGTCAGGACGCATGATCGAATCTCATCACGGCGAAGACCGTCCGAACGAGAATGACGACGTCAGCCCATATGGACCAGTTTCGCACGTACCGGCTGTCGAGGGAGACACGGCTGGGATAGTCGATTGCGTCTCTGCCCGTCACTTGCCACGCGCCGGTCAGCCCGGGCCGGGTTCGAAGATAATCGATCGCGCAGGCGCCGTAACGTTGCAGTTCGTCGGGGACGACCGGCCGAGGACCGACGCAACTCATGTCGCCGCGCAGCACGTTGATGAGTTGAGGCAACTCATCCAGGCTCGACTTTCTGAGAATGTGCCCCAGGAAGGTGACCCGCGGATCATTCTTGAATTTCAAATTCTGCTCCCACTCCTTGGCAGCTTCGGGATTGCTCGCAAGATAGTCGGCCAGAACCTGCTGGGAGTTGGCAACCATGGTCCTGAATTTGTAGCAGGCGAAACGCCTGCCGTTGAAGCCGACCCGGGTGTGAGAGAATATCGCCGGTCCGCCGTCGGTCGCCAAAATCAAGAGGGCAACCACAAGCATTATCGGAGCGGCAAGCACAAGCGCGATCGATGCGACGGCGACGTCCATGATCCTCTTGCGCCGCCCCCCAAGCGGACGATGGTTTTGACCGACGCCTATTCCGGGTCTGCGGGGGTTCGTGTCGAATGCGCTGATTGTCATGAGCTTCGCCAAGGAAACGGCTGATTTTAGCGCTCAACTTCACGCGGCGGATCATTCCCGGCAAGAACCGCAAAGGAGGTAGCGCCCGATCTGGCGCCGGTTAGCCTCTTAGCCTGAACGCGTATTGCCGGCGCGGTGTCGATAAGCCTTCTGATCAAACGGCGTAACACTGGCACCCATTTTCTGCAGTAGCAGTTCGGGCAAGTTCGACTGTATTCGTGATCGACGAAATGCAACTGGTCCGGCTAGGGGCGATCCAGACCGCCGACTGAATTCAGGCCCTAGCTCTGATGGCGAGGATGCCGAGAGAATGTCTGGAGCCACTGGTGCCGGATGGGCGAGCCGGCAGCCGTCTGGCAATGCCTGAAAACCATGCGCGCGCATGCGACGAGATTCGACGAGACAGATCTCCGCGTCGAAAGAATGCCTGCCAGCCTGTCAGTGGAGCACGCAACGTGACGCCCATTCCGAAGCCTTCGTCCGGTGACTTCCCCGCAAGACCGGGCACTCGTCATGTTCTGGAGGTCGACCATACGGAAGCACTTGCCGTCGTCCGCAAGCAGATAGCTTTGCTCGATCTTGATCTCTCCGGCCTCACTGTGGTGGTTGGCGCGGCGACGGGCTATCAGGCGGTGACTGCGACAGCCGCGGCGCTCGCCAATGCGGACCGTGTCGTTGCACTCACCCGCGTATCCTCCAGACATCCGAGCCTGGCGGCGGCCGCGGACGCGACGTTGGCATTTGCCGAATACGCCAAGGTCGCCGAACGCGTGGAAGTGACGAATCGCATCGAAAGCCGCAAATGGCAGGAGGTCGACCTCATCACCAATTGTCCCCAGGTCGGACCGATTTCGAGATCGCTCATCGAGCTCTTGCCCTCTCATGCGGTCGTTTCGCTCATGGCCGAGCCTTGGGAGCTTCGGCAAGGCGTATTGGACTTCGATGCCTGTGACGAGGCCGGCATCAAGGTTGCTGCTCCAAATCTCGGTCACCCGGCCATAGACCTGATGCCGGAATTCGCGCGCTTATGCCGGGTCTTACTCGAGGATGCCGGCGTCGATCAGCGTGCCTCGAGATTCGCCGTCGTCTGCGACACGCCCTGCGCACCATTCCTCGAGCGTATGCTCGCCGAACGTGGAGCAAGAGTTGGTGTTTTTTCCCATCCGGTTCTGCTGACCGATGATGCATGGGAGGTGATCATCGTCGCTATGCGGCCCTCAGCCAAACCACCGATGGACATCAACAGCCTGGGCCGCATCGCCAGGAGAACGCGCCAGGCGCTGCTGGTGCAGTTCAGCGGCGGGATCGACCGCTCGGCCGCCAGCTATTTCGGCCTGAGGGTATGGCCGCCGAAGCGCCCCAACCGCGGCGAGCTGGGCCTGCCGCTCGAGATACTCGGAGCGGCTCCGGTGATCCGCAGACTGACGGGAGGCCTGAAGGCTGCCGAAGCAGCATATCGCGGTGCGGAGTTGGGCCGCGACAGTGTTGGATTTCTCGTGAAGGCAGGATTCGAGATGCTCGACCGGGAACATGCCTGAGCATCGGCCTGAGCGCATCCGTTTCAAGACCTGCAGGCACGGTCCTACTCTTGAATCTCGAAGGGAGGCGGACCTGAAATAGGTCCGCCTCCACGTCGAGGATCGGCGTGCGCGTCGTTCTATTGCCAGGCACCAGGCCTGGGCAGCCTTCAAAGCATCATCTGTCTAAGCTTGTAGGCCACCTCAGTGCGGTTCGTGGCTTTCAGTTTTTTCATGATGTTGCGGATATGGACCTTGACCGTGCTCTCGCAGAGGTTGAGCTCGTAGGCAATGATCTTGTTGGCCTTGCCTTTCCTGAGCGCTTCCACGACCGCGGCCTCGCGCGAGGTGAACATTCCGGCGAGCGGACGGGCGCCATTTGCCGTCGAATGGATGATCTCGCGAAGCGCCAGCACGCAGCTGGCGGGCACGAAGATTCCTCCGGCGCGGGCGAGACCGATGGCCTCGGCAGCGACCTTCACCTTGACGCTCGTGGGAATGTAGCCGCGGGCGCCGCATTCGAGAGCCGCAAGGATCTCCCCCGGCTCGTCGGAATCCACCACGACGATTACGGGTACGGCGCCGACCTCGGAGATGAGGTGCACAAGTTCCGCCCGAACGCTCTGGTCGGTCACCTTTCTGGCGCCGAGAATAACGAGGATCGCGGAAGCCTCCGCCCCGCCGGCGACGTGCTGAATCTCATCAAGAGATCCTACGGCGCTGACGCGCAAAGCCGGATTATGTTCGATAAGGCCTCGAGCAAGACATTCGCGCTCGAGTGCCCGCTTGTCCACAATTACCACCAGACCTTCGGTCGGGTGTCCTTCTTCGAGATCAGACGTGCCGAGCCCGTTCACGTCCGTCAGATGCCCGTTCTGCAACGACCCCGTCGCATCCTTCCAAGACTCGGAAATTTGAAGATGTCCCATCGCCTTATTTACTCCTCTCCGCCGCCGACTTTGCTCTCTCCCCTTTTTGTTTTGACTCCCACGCAGGGCTTGTCAGCGGCATGAACTGTTACGCTCGTTTACCGTTGTGTCGGGCGACTAGCTGCTAAGTGAGGAATAGATTCAAGGAGTAGTGCATACGCCGGCCCAACCCACGGACGTATGGGATCCCCGCTCCATTGAGGTAATCCAGCCTCAAACGCATACTACGATGCTGTGGAAAAGGCGCATTAATCCTGGTTAACAATTTGGTAATTATATCTTAGGTGGCTAATATGACCGAAAGGATGACAACCTTAAGTTGCTAAACAGGAATTATGCTCCTCAAAGCTGCGCGCAAGCCTGTCTCGACCTTAAGAGCGAGATTTGCGGTTTGGAGCAAACGGCGCCACAGTTCTGAGAAAAACATTGACCTCGGCTGCGGTGCCCCCCACCCAACCACTGCAGCCGGGGTTTCTTTTTTGGCCGGCAATCGCAGTCTTGTCGGGCCGGCAAGGTCAATCTTCGCGCGGCCTATCTCCACAACATCAATGCGTCGTGCCTCGGAAATCACGCCTACCGGTACTAGCGTTTCAGGTTAGGCCTGACTGTCTCGACTTCTTCTCGCGTGGCCGTGTCCGGCAATTCGCCAGGACCATCCGGATTCCGTGTCGGGTTTTCGCGCGTGTCCCTCGGCGGCTTTTGCTTTGGGTTGGGGTCAGCCGGATTTGGCTTGCGAGCTTTTTCCCGTTTCGCTGGTTTAGGCATCTACACACTCCCTGCCTGCGCAATTTCGGAGAAACATTGCGGTTCCCGTCAAACAGCAGTTGATCGGTCGCTTTCGGCTGTAGCCGGTGCGGATCGTCCCATAACGTTCAGGTCCAGGCCGAAAGGACCGTCTCCATCTCGACGGTCTCGACCTGTTGCGCGAAGCGCTGATGGTAGACGGTCATCAGGGCATCGTGCGTCGCGTCCGATGAACTGCAAAGCGCATCCGTGACCAGCACCACGCGATATCCGATGTCGATCGCCCCCAGGACGGTTGCGAGCACGCAAACATCGGTTTCGCCTCCCGTGACCACCAGGGTGTCGATGCTGCGCGCGGCAAGTGCCGTCTGTAGTCTGCCCTCCGGCCAGGGCGAATAAACATGCTTGTCGATCACCTGCGCCGGCGGACAGAAGGATGACAGCGGCGGCAGCAACCCGACCATTTCTCGCCCGACATTTTCGATCGTCATCGACGCCCAGCGCTCATAGTAGCGCCTCCAGGTGCCGGCACCCAGGCCAGGCTTTTCAGCCGGCACGAAGCGCGTGAAAAGGGTCTGCTCGGCTTTCCATTCGACGAGGCTGACGATCCTCGGAAGGACGCGGGTGATCCACGGCGTGGCCCATTCCGAAGGTTCCGCGAACAATTTCTGCATGTCGACGCATAGATGCGCGCAGCGCTCGCCCAGAGGACCATAGCTCAAGCCGGAAGCCGACATCGGATTTCCTGTCGGAAGTTCATGTTCGCTCTGGTGAAGAAGTGCCCGGCGCGGTCAAAGCTCGACATTTGGTTTCAGAACTTTGGTGAGGCAACGCCTCGCCGTGCAACTCGTTCCCGCCGACCGGAAACTACAGGTGTGGTCGAACGTTCTACCGAGATGGAGACCTCCAGGACCACGTCCCAACCGGCGATATCGAGCCCCGAGTTTCCGCTGTCTTTGGATACGCCGCCGATGGAGGCGCGGACCGCGGACGCGTTGCCTGAGGGTCCCTGGCAGTACGAACCCAAATGGGACGGGTTTCGCTGCCTGGCCTTCAAGGGCCGCGACGCCGTCGAGCTTCGCGCCAAATCCGGCAAGCCGCTCGGCCGCTATTTTCCCGAACTGATCACGATGCTGCGCGACCTCGCCGCAAGGCAATTCGTCGTGGACGGCGAGATCGTGATCGAGATCGACGGGCGCGTCTCCTTCGACGCGCTGCAGATGCGCCTTCATCCGGCCGAGAGCCGTATCCGCAAGCTGAGCGCGGAAACACCGGCGCGGTTGATCCTGTTCGATGCACTGGCTGCCCCGGGAGGCGAGATGTTGCTCGATTTGCCCTTGCCCGATCGGCGCCGGGCGATCGAGGACTTCGTTGCCAGGGCAGAGAACGCCGGGCTGAAGCTCTCGCCGGCCACAACGAGCCTCGCGACCGCCAGACGATGGTTGCGCGGCGCCGGCCGAGGTGCCACCGATGGCGTGGTCGCCAAGGCACTGGCCGAACCCTATCGCCCGGGCGAGCGAACCATGATCAAGGTCAAGCGGCTGCGCACAGCAGACTGCGTGGTCGGTGGCTTTCGCTACCTGAGCGGCAAGCGCCAGATCGGCTCGCTGCTGCTTGGCCTCTACAACGACCGTGGCCAGCTCGACCATGTCGGCTTCACCTCGACCATCGCCAGTGACGAGCGAGCGGCGCTGACCAAGAGGCTTGAAGCGTTGCGCGGCGGGCTCGGCTTCACCGGCAAGGCACCCGGCGGCCCGAGCCGCTGGAGCACCGAGCGCAGCGGAGAATGGGAGCCGGTGCGGCCCGAATTGGTCGTGGAGGTCCGCTTCGACCATGTCACCGGCGACCGATTCCGGCATGGAACAAGGCTGGTGCGCTGGCGGCCCGACAAGGCGCCGCGCCAATGCACGTTCGAACAGATCGCGTAGGACACCTACCAGGGAGAGGCGACGCCACAACGGCCGCCACTTGCTGCAACGGGCGGAACCACCAATCGCCTGAGCGGTTTTCCAACTGAGCGAACCGCGAGCCGGATAGGCTTGCAGCATTGGAGAACGAGATGGACCCGCGTAAAAAGCAACGCACCGCAAATCAGGACGAAACCGAAGCTCCGGCAGTCGAGCAGCAGGACTGGGACGCGCTTGAGGGCGGCCGGATCCTGCCCGACAGCGTCGCCGTCAACGGCGACCCGCAGGACGATGAAGAAGCGGAGGGAACGCTCCCCGAAGAAGAAGACGACAATCCCTATCAGGAAAGTGACGAGGCACTCCCGGACGACGAGGAGGAGCGGGTCCTCGCGCGCGATCCCTCCAAGGAAGGAAGCCGGTTCGACGAGGTCTGAGCGGCCTTTCTTGGCGTCAAGCTGACTTGCGTTTGCCTTGCTTCGCGCCTTTCGCGGCGATGCCCTCCTTGGCAAGGCTCTTGCGCAGAACGTCGGCCAGATTGATGACGTTCTCACGCGGTTTCGGCGCCGCCTTGGGCAGCTTCTTGCCTTTGCGCTTGGCCTCGATCATGGCGATCAGCGCGTTCTCGTATGTATCCTCGAATTTCGAAGGATCGAACTTCGTCGCCTTCTTGTCGATCAGCAGGCCGGCGATCTCGAGCAGGTCCGCCTCGTAGTCCTGCTTCTTCAGCCCTTCGAACACCGTCGCCTCCGAAACCATCTCATTGCGGTCCCGCAGCTCGGTGAGAAGCATTCCCTTGCCGAAGGGCTGGATGAGAACCTCGCGTCCGCGCTGGTAAAGGACGACACAGGATCGCGCCGCCACCCGTTTGTTCTTCATGGCCTCCCGAAGGACGTTGAACGCCTCTGCGGAAGCATCCTCCGCCGGAATGAGGTAATAGGGCTTTTCGAGATAGCGCGTGTCGATGTCTGCGACCGGCACGAACTCGCCGATTTCCAGCGTGTGCTCGGAGGTGAGTTTCAGCGCCTTGATCTCCTCGGGCTCGATCTGGATGAAATCCTCCTTGTCGGTCTCGAAGCCCTTGACTTGGTCCTCGGCGTCCACCGGTTCGCCGGTCTCCTCATCCACATAGGCGCTTTTCACCGGCAGGCCGTCCCTCCGGTTCAATATCCTGAAATGGATTTTCGACGCTTCGCTGGTGGCGCCGACGATCTTGACGCCGCATGAAACCGATCCGACCTTCATGAAGCCTTTCCAGATCGCGCGAGGCGCAGCCATCGAGCTTACTCCGTCCGGATGCGCCCGGCAGGCGCCGGCGGATCGTCGGTTTCATCGGCATTCGGGCGCGGCGCCTCGTCCGGCAGCCCGTGCCGCTCCGGCTTCCTGACCGGCTCCGGTTTCCAGCTGGGCGCCGGCATCGGCGTGTCGCGATCGGGATCCGGTTGTCTGGGGTCAGGCATCGAAGTTGGTTCCGTTGGTCTCCTGCACAACTCATCGCTGCCGGCATGGTTCCGAAGCGGCAGGCAGCGCTGCGCCTCAGATTTCGAGCAGCGCGTAAGGACGGCCGGTCGGCTTCGCGATATGCATGGCGACGTTGTAGACGCTGGCCCCACCAGGGGTCCGGCCTTCATACGAGCCGCGATGGGCATGGCCATGCACCACGGCGCTTACCTTGAAGCGATCGATGGTTTCGGCCAGCCGCGAGGAGCCGAGGAACGGAAAGATTTCCGGAGGCTCTCCCGCCACGGTCTCCGGGACCGGCGCATAGTGGAGCACCACGAGCGTGCGCTTGGCGCGCACCTGCCGCATAGCATTCTCGAGCCGCATTGCCTCGTTGACGCTTTCGGCCACCATCGCCTTGATGGCCGGCTCGCCGAAGGAGCCCAGCATCCTTCGACCGAAGCCGCCGACAAAACCCTTCACGCCGACGAAGCCGACATCGTTCAGTTCGATCGCCTGGCCATCGAGGAGATGGACCCCCGCCTGGCGGAGCGTTGCAGCGATCTGCTCGACGCAACCGGATTCGTAGTCATGGTTGCCGAGAACCGCGACCACGGGAATCGAGCATGCGCGCAGATCCTCGGCAAGAAGTTCCGCCTCACGCGGTTTTCCGAGATTGGTGAGATCGCCTGTAAGGACCAGGACGTCGGCCTCGCGCGATATCTCGCCGAACAGGTCGCGGTACGAGGTCTGGGCATCTTCCTGGACATGCAGGTCGCCCATGGCGGCGACCTTGATGACATTGCCGTTTGATTTCGTTGATGTGGCTGGTTCAGGCATCGCGCATCTCTCCAACGCCCCCGACGCCGGCAAACCCCCATTCCTTGACGTCGATCTCATAGTCGACCTGCGACAGCAGGCGGCCGCGGCAGATCTTCATTTTGGGCGACGGCAGCTGCCGTTGTCGCGCAAGCCGGCCCAGCAGTTCGTCGAGCAGCCAGTCTGGGATGCGGTCCCGTTCGCTGGGATAGATCCACCGGAAGTTGAGAACCTGCATCAGCAGCACTTCCCAATGGACATCGAGATAGGCGAGCAGCCTTTGCCAGTCGATCTGATCGTGCGCCTTGAGGATGGTGTGGGCGATGTCGGCGCCGTCGTGGCGTCCTCTGTCCTGGATGAAGCATTTCGACCAGATGAGCTCCGTTGGGCCGATGATCCGAACCCGGCTGCCCAGCAGCTCGACTTGGCGGGCATGCTCCAGCCACTGATCCTTGACCTGCATCGTGCCGTTGGCCGAGGCGAAGATCACATCGAAGAAATGCTTGCCCTCGAAGACCTTCCCGAGCCAGCGGTCGTCCCGGATCTCGACCGCATAGCCGATGTTCTTGAAATGCTCGAGTATGCGCGCGCAGTCTCCGGCCTTGCAGAAGATATCCAGATCCTTGGTTTGCCGAACCACGCCCGTATAGGCGCTCACCGCGTAGGTCCCGGCGACCAGGAAAGGAATGTCGGTAGCGGCGAGCTCGCGGATCGCATGGGTGTAGAACGCCTCCGCCGCGGCGCTTCTCAGCGTTGGCTCGGCTTTCGCGTCGATCACGGGGAGCGATGCTGGCAGACCCGGCAACTCGTCGTTGGTCATCAACTGCTGCTCCGATTTCGGACCTTTCGATAACAGCCGCGGGGCCCGCTTGTTCCGCTGTCGGAGCTTGCGAAATGGGCCCGGCAACACCGTCCGGAGATCAGGCAAGCCGCGCCGCGCGCGGAGCGTTGCCGAAATCGCGTGAAAACAACGACTTGGGCGCGACAGCTTGGCTGGTGCGCTAGTCCTTTTGCTCGCGGTACAAGCGCTCGGTCGCGCGGTCGCTCTCGCGCCGTTCGACTGGGCCTCTGTGACGGCGGGTGAAAAGCACGTAGATGATCGCAATGAGAAGGATCAGCGGACCGCCGGCAACAACGAACAGCCATAAATCGGAGCCGAACATGGCGTTTCCCTTCCTGTCGAAGGTGGTTTCTCCAGCAACGTATCGCTGGTCTTGAGCTAACCGATAAGGGCTGCAAATGTTCCTGTCCAAGGGAGTAGGCGGCCTGCGTGGTCAGCCGCTTACGCGCCCGGCGGGATCGCCTTGGCGACCATGTCCGGCCGTTGCGGCACCCTGAGCCAAACGGCCGAAGGAAATCGCAGACGGTACCGGCCAGTTCGTTTGAGCCGCCGGTATGCGCGCTGTCTCTTTGCCGAGAGCGACCTCTTTACCAAACCGCAGCAGGAAAGGCCGTTCCGTCCAAGCGACTGCGGCGAGCAAGAACCTCTGAGGTGGGCTTGTCGTGGAACGCGGCCTTCGGATCACATTTCCGGCAGACGCCATCTGAAAATCGACAGGCTCGGACTGGAACAAAGCCCTGAGTCGCTTGTTCGGCTCCGGCCCATCGAGCACAGGAGCTGGAAGCCATGAACATGCGGACACTTCTCGCGCCATTAGCCGTCGCTGCGACCTCCTCGTTTTTTCCGGCGGTCGCAGCCGATAACGCGCAAACCTTTGCCGGCCGATAGTAATCGATAGGAGACATCAAAATGCAGACGATCACCGCACTGTTCGACGATTATGACGATGCCGCCGATGCCGTGGGCGAGCTGGAGTCCATGGGCGTACCGCCGAGCGATCTCAGCATCATCGCCAACAATGCCGACGGCCGGCATTCTTCCGCGGCCGCCGAAGATGCAGCCAGTGGAGCCGGGATCGGGGCGGTCGTGGGCGGCGCCGGCGGCTTGGCGACGGGCCTCGGCGCCATAGCAATACCTGGCGTCGGTCCGGTCGTGGCGGCTGGCTGGCTGGCGGCGACAGCCGCGGGCGCGGCCGCGGGCGCAGTTGTCGGTGGAGCGGCCGGCGGCATCATCGGCAGTCTGACCGACGGCGGCGTGTCGGAGGGCGACGCCCATGTCTATGCCGAAGGCATTCGCCGGGGCGGCACTCTGCTTACCGCTCGCGTCGAAGATGACCTCGCTCCGCAAGCACAAGCGATCCTCCACGATTCCAGGTCGGTGGACATCGGCGAACGGCGGAACGACTACGAAGCTGGCGGTTGGACCGGATTCGATCCGCGGGCCGGCGATTACCGTCAGCAGAGCAAATAGGAGTCAGCGTGAGACGAGTGCTGTTGCCGCTGATGCTGACGGTGGTTGTGCTGTTGGCATGTTACTGGGCCTTCGCCTATGTCCAGAGTAGCTGGCCGACGGCACCGTTGAAGCGGGCACCCGAGCAGAACCAGGGCGGAAACGCACCCCAGGACACGTCTCCCGCCGCCGGCATAGAAAAGGATCCGCAAGGCAGCAACAAAATGCCGGGCAATCAATAGCGGCAGGCGTAAGCAGCGAGCATCAGGCGAGCGAGTTGCTTTCCGCCCGATCGCCTGGCGCTTCTCTCATCCGCGCTCGACGAATTTGTTGAAACAGCTGGGCAAACCTTCCGCCGTTAGGTCTTGGTGCACGAAGGCAAGTTCGTTCTCATCCAATATGGCGAAGAACTCTTCCCATTCGACGGGCTGCAGATCCTCTTCGTGCTCGCCGAAGTCGACGCGCAGCACCGCTCCCTTGCCTGCAGTCCGCACGACTGCAGGTCTGCCTTCGCGGGCTTCAATCCAAGCCCGGATCACCTCGTGATTTGTGGTTTTCAGTGGCTCGCTCATGATCAACCCTTCCGGCTAATCGCCAATCCTGGCGCTTTGCTCGTCAGCGACTGGGGATTCAATCCGCGTCCGGCTCGCTCGTTCCCGCGAATTCGCTCCTTGCGAGGCGGTGGCCTGATGGCGTGGGCAAGGGAACCAACTGCCGCCCTACTGGTTCGGAAGGCAATCATTGGAACCTTGCCATGCCAAATGCAGCCGAAATCTTCGTCGACACTCGAGTTGCTTGGGATGTCGAGGTCATGTTCGGCCTGCCCGGCGATGGCATCAACGGCGTCATGGAGGCTTTGCGGAAAAACCGCCGAAGATGCCACCCGATTATGCCAAGAATTCCGCAAGGCGCTGCCGGAGACTCCGGGGCGCGAGCGGATCGAGGAGAACGTCGCGCGAGAGCCGGCCAGGACGATGATGGAGGCCGAGGGATGACGTTGCCGCAGCCGCTTGCGATTCCAACTTCCTGTTGAGGATGCACATGCTCGACCTGTCCCGCGAACGTCGCCGAATGGTCGATGTTCATCTCCGCCGCCGCGGCATTCATGATCGTGAGATCCTGGCAGCGATGCGCGAGGTCCCACGCGAGACTTTCGTGGACCCTGGCTTCGAAGAATTTGCCTATGAGGATGGACCGCTGCCGATTGCCGAGGGCCAAACGATATCGCAGCCCTATATCGTCGCGTTCATGCTGGAAATGGCTGAGATCGGGCCCGGCGATCACGTCCTCGAGGTCGGCACGGGATCTGGCTACGCCGCCGCCGTGATGAGCCGCATCGTCGATCATGTCTACACGATGGAACGGCACGCCGGCCTGGCGGAAACCGCGAGACGGCGCTTCGAGACGCTTGGCTATCGCAACATCGAGGTGCGCACCGGCGACGGCACCAAGGGCTGGCCCGAAGCGGCACCGTTCGATGCCATCGTCGTCGCGGCGAGCGGGCCCGGCGCGCCGCTCGCGCTGCAGCAGCAGTTGGATGTCGGCGGCAAGTTGGTCATTCCGGTCGGAGATGACCCTGACGAGCAGCGTCTCCTCAAAGTCACCCGCACTGGCGCTTCCACCTACAGCGAGGAAGATTTCGGTGCGGTGCGCTTTGTCCCTTTGATCGGCGAAGAAGGCTGGCAGGAGGACAACCGCATCCGAACCAGCCGTATCTCCCCGCTCTTGCCAGCGCGCAGTCTTCCGCAGATGATTGCCGCGGCGGCCGAACCGCTTCCTGAATTCGATGATCCCGCCTTTGTGGAGGCCTTCGATCGCTTTGCCGACCGGCGGATCGTGCTGCTCGGCGAAGCGAGCCACGGCACATCCGAGTTCTATCGGGCGCGGGCTTGGATCACCAGAAGACTGATCGAGAAACATGGCTTCACGATCGTCGCCGCTGAAGCCGACTGGCCCGACGCCGCGGCGATCGACCGCTATGTGCGCCACCGCCCACCTTCGCCGCGCGCCGACATGCCTTTCCAGCGGTTTCCCACCTGGATGTGGCGCAACGCCGAATTCGCGGCATTCGTGGAGTGGCTGCGTGCGCACAACGAGCAGATCGAAACACCGGCAAGCCAGGCAGGGTTCTACGGCCTCGATATCTACAATATGAGAGGCTCGATCGCGGCGGTTTTGGAATATCTCGACCGCATCGATCCGGAGGCGGCAAGCATTGCCCGCGAACGCTACGGCTGCCTGACGCCGTGGCAGCACGAACCCGCCACCTATGGCCGGGCGGCGCTAACCCGAGGCTACCGGGAATGCGAGGAGGCGGTGCTGCGGCAGTGCCGGGACATGCTGTCGCGTCAGCTCGCTCACGCCGGCCAGGACGGCGACGAATTGTTCGATGCCGCGCAGAACGCCCGGCTCATCGCCTCCGCCGAGCACTACTATCGCGTGATGTACTATGGCGGCGCGCAATCCTGGAACCTGCGCGACACGCACATGTTCGACACGCTGCAACATGTTATCGAAGCGCGTTCCCCCGATGCCAAGGCCGTGGTCTGGGCGCACAACTCCCATATCGGCGACGCTCGCTTCACGGAGATGGGAATCGTCAGGGACGAAGTGAACATCGGTCAGCTCTGCCGCCAGCGGTTCGGCGACGACGTAGCCCTCATCGGCTTCGGCACGCATGCCGGCACGGTCGCTGCAGCCAAGCATTGGGACGGCGAAATGGAGATCATGTCCGTGCGGCCATCGCGCGAGGACAGCTATGAGCGGCTTTGCCACGACGCCGGCACCGCTCGTTTCCTGCTCGACCTTGGAGCTGATCCAGTCCTTCATGATCGGCTGACCGAACGTCGGCTGGAACGGTTCATCGGAGTGATCTATCGGCCGGAAACGGAACTGCACAGCCACTATGCCGACGCCTCGCTTGCGCGGCAATTCGACGCCTTCGTCTGGTTCGATGAAACCACCGCCGTGACGCCCTTCGGGCCGGAGCATGCGACGAGCGGTGTCCCGGACACCTACCCCTTCGGGGTGTAGGCGATGGACGGATGCATTCGACATCGCGCTGATGCGGGAACTTCGGCGCAGAGGTGATGCGGCGAGCGAACGCTACTGTTCTTTCACGTAGGCACCAGGCCGGCGGCCGCCTTTGGGCGCTCTTGCATCCTTGGATTGCTCGGGGACCGATGGGCCCGCTCCGGAAGTCTTTTCCGTCGCAGGACCAGGCGTCGCCCGTCCCGAAGGGTTTTGCCCTTCCGACTGATGCGTCTTGTCTTCCACCTCGCCCTGTCTGCGGGTGAGCCCAAAGCGATCGTGAGGCTTTTCGTTGCTGGCCGCAGCCTGCGAAAACCGGTCTGAGGGATCCGGATCGGTGTTGGCCGGGTACTTCCTGGCGCCGGTCTCGCGGCGGTTCTCTTCCTTGCCCATGACTCTCTCCGGGTTGATCTGGAGGATAACAAGATCGTCAGAAGAGCGTTCCCCGACCTGGCCGATGAGGGACGCGGGCAATCGGCTCCCATCAGTCCGATGGAACAAACACGCCATCGCCCAATTAGGCGAACAGACGGCGGTCCGGCACGAGGAGGCAGCAGTCATGGACAGGGAAGAACGCATCAGACGCCGCGCCCCCGAAATCTGGGAGCAGGCCGGTCGGCCGCAAGGTCGGCAACAGGAACATTGGGATCAGGAACAAGCCGGGCGGCTAGCAGAGGCGCCGAGGAAGGATTTCTGATGCCCCGGATCGTTGCAGTGATCGCGATCGTGGTGATTTTATTGATAACCGTGTGGGCCTGGATCGGCCGAGAGCCCGAGCGCCCGAGCGGCGGGAGCCAGCAGCCAGCGCCCCACGCGATCGACCAGAACGGCTGAGGCAGGGCCTTTCGATCGGCGACTTGCCGTTCTCACCGCATCGCCGTCTTCGCTGCATTGCGGTCTCGCGCGCCCTTGGTTCGCCAGGCCTTGGAGGGACAAGCCGGCGGGAGCTCGCGCGAGCAAGGCTCCGGCGCCGAACTATTTGCGAGTCATGCCTTCTTCATGGACCTATCGCTCCGCGGATGGATCAACGTCCGAGCGCCGCCGGCGGCTGTCGCAACAGCCGCGATAGCGAGCAGGTTGAGACGCAGTCAGTGTATGAAGCGGCTTCTCAGCCAGGCAAAAATGCGATTGCCTGTGACAATTCTCCGGACGCGTCCAGCAGCCCAACTGGCCTGCATGGTTGCGCCGGCATGGCAGCTGCAGACGACTTCATGCAACTGCCAATCGGAGAGTTCAAAGAAGCGTTTGGCTTCCCCGTAGGTATCGGACTGCAGGCCCGAGGCCCTGAGCAAGGGGTCTTCGAACGCAACCGTCAGCGGGGATCCAGCCGCCCGCGCCTCTTCCCGCATGCCTGGATAGAGATACTCGGTGCCGGTGAGCGCGGCGAGACAGCGCAACGGATTCCGCTCGAGCAGTTCTGCCCACCTCTCTATCTTTTCAGTCCTTGTCGTGAGCGGCACCAGCGGATTGATATCAGCGACTGCGTGCAGTTGGTCGAGCGTTTGGTGTTTCATGATAGGCTCCCGTCCATACTTGGCTGACCGGCTTGTCCTGGCGGGGTCGGCAGGCCCGCGTCTGAGGTGCGGGCCGATCAGTGTTTCCCACCGATCTCCGGCAGGCGCCAAAAAGCGGCGCCTGCAAATCATCGAACTGACAGTCGTCCCCAAAGTTCCGGATGAACACGGAATTCATTTGGAATGCAGACAATCGACAGGTTCCGCAAGTGCGGACTGCACGGCGTTTCAGTTGCGAGCCCAGGCTGGACTAAGATGCAGGCGCTTGTCGAATATATCATATCCAGTGATAGGAACGGGAGCATGGTTCTTTCTCAGGCCACGCAGCCCGCGGTCCTCATTCCGCTGCCGCCTTTTTCCGTTTCGCCTCGTCGAAGTCGATCGCCAGCACGATCTTTCCGTTGGCGTCGCGAACCCGGACGGCCCAGCCCTGCTGCCCACCTTCGGCGGCCGTGTCGTCAAGCAAATCAATCGCCGAACGCAGCGCCTCGTCATGCACGGCCTCCAGATTCGGGAATTCCACGCCCTTCAGCTGCCGCATGCCATCATGGTCGCGATATTCGAATGTGAAGGGGCTGTCCGGCTTGGCGGGCTCGCTGAAGTCGCGGTTGCTCTCCTGCGCGGACCGGTGTTCCACGGTCTCGAAAACCGCGCACTGCACCATCATCTCTTTGGCGCGATCGATAAGAGCGGTGTCGCCGTACGTCGGCCGTGGATCGGATCCAGCCATTGTGACGGCAATCTTTTCGCCGCCCTCACCGAGAAATTCGACTGTCACCACGCCTTCCGAGTTGGAAACTATTTGGGTATCGAGAACCTGCATCGGTGCCTCGTCATCTTAGATAACGAAGGTAAAAGCTGCCCAACAGGAAATGTTCCGGCCGCGCTCAGCGATTGGCGGCAGCGATAGTTCCCCCTTCCCGGAAACGAGTTCCCGCACAGCAGCGTTTCTACTTCGCGTTCAAGATCCCGTGGGAACACCGACGCCGGACAGATGTTTGGTAGCGAAGGAGCTGTCCGATGACCTCACCGAGCAAGCGAAGACCCGCCGAGGGTCGAGGCGAAATGCAGATGGGCTTTACCCGGGACAAGACGCCCGGATTCGACCCTTCTGCCGCCCCGCAGGAAACGGATGCAGAGGCGGGAGGGTCGACGAGTTCCGCCCATCGCGTCGCATCAGATGAACCGAAATTCACCAATCAGGCGAGCTTCGCCGACGCCATGCAGCGCCCCCAGAACGCGCCCGGCCTTCAGCCGAGCAGAAACGGGCCGGTGCTGGTGATTGCAGCGCTCGTGGTTCTGGCGGGCGCCGCTTTCCTGCTTGCCGCTCGCCTGGGTTGATGCCGATGCCGGCTCGCCGAGGCGCTCCAACCCGGAACGCCCGATGCAAGGTCTGGTAGCTAGGGAGTATGTGCATGCCCATGTTGAAAAAGCTTCTTCGCCATCTTTGGCGACGGAAAATCCAGCCGGCGGCCGATCCGTCCCCAGTCGATGCGATCGTGCGGCTGTTGCGTGAAAGCGAGGAACGCAACGGATAGATTTTTGGATCGTGCTCGGTGCCGCCGGCGCGCGAAATCCTCGAGCTCGTGCTCTTCTGCCACGGACGGTGTTTTAGCCCGCGCTGAGCGTTACCCGAATTCCTCCTCGGCGAAGGCGCCAAGCCTCCAGCTTTGTTTGCCTCGGCCTGCAAGCCAGCTTGATGTCGCTCACCGCACAGACAACTGCTATGCCGACTTGCGCCCCCGTGCAGAATTCTTCGTCTTTTTTCGCTTCGGCGCTCCCCTGGACTTCGGGGATTTGGACTTTGCCCCGGCCTCCGCGCCGAGGCTCTTTTTCAGCGCATCGAACAAATTGACCACATTGGATGGCTTGGGTTCCGCCTTGGCTTTCGGCGCCTTCCTGCCGGCCTTTCTGGCGCGAACCAGTTCCAGCAGTGCCTCCTGATATCGGTCCCGGAACTCGGTGGGATCAAACTTGCCCTTCTGCTTATCGATGATGTGCTCGGCCAACCCGATCATCTCGCTGTCGGGCTTTCCCGACTTGATCTCGGCGAAGACGCCGGCGGGCTCGCGCACGGTGTCGCCATAACGCAGGGTGGTCAGCATCATGCCCTTGCCGCGTGATTCGACCACCACCGGGCGTTCCCTCTGATAGAGCACGATGCGAGCGAGCCCGGCCATCTTCTTTTCTGCCAGCGCGTCGCGGATCACCGCAAAGGCCTCTTCCGAGACCTTGTCGGCGGGCGTGACGTAGTAGGGCGCGTCGAGATAGATCTGCTCGATCGACGATTTGTCGACGAAGCCGTCGAGATTGAGCGTGTGCGAAGACTCGATCTGCACCGCCTCGATGTCTTCCTCTTCGATGAAGATGAATTCGTCCTTGCCGACTTCGTAGCCCCTGACCTCGTCGTCTTTATCCAGCGGTTTGCCGCTCTCGGCATCGACATAGACGCGCCGGACCCTGTTGCCGGTCTTGCGATTGAGCACGTGGAAGGAAACCTTCTCGGCATGGGTCACGACGTTCGTCAATTCGACGGCGCAGGTGACCAGCGACAGTTTGAGATAACCGCTCCAGGCGGGACGCGGCGCCATGGCGATCTCCTTGGCGACAGGAATGCAGCCGGAACGGCGAACGCACCGCTTCGGTTCCGACGTCGCAGGCCGGCGCATCGCGTCGGCTTCAGCCGGCTGAACCGGGAAGCAGCGCTGAACTTCCCGGCGGGAGAAGCAACGGGAGCTTCCGACAAGGGCTTGGCCCGACATATTCGAGTTGCAGACATTTCGTTCGAAACGTCCGTCCGTCGCGGGAGCATTCGGAACAATGGGCCTTCGGGCAAGTTGGATACGGCTCCAACGGCGAATTGATCTGGAACGACCGTGGCGACGCGGAAGATCGACAAGGACAGGCGTGAGCGCACCTCGAATGCGGCGCGCGAACTGCTTGAGACGGAACGACTGGCGCGCCAGGCAAAGACAGCGCGACTACGCGAGCAGCGTTTGGCCGCGGCACCGGCGGCAAAGTCACCTCCTCCCGCGGCCAGGCCGGGCCGGACGCCCAAGAAGCGAAAAATCATAGATATCAGCTAGCGCCTGGCTCCGTTCGGCGCTGCCGCTTTAGGGCGGCCGGAAATCGATGACGCGTCCAGCCAGCTTCTCTCATTCCTTGGCCGCTGGCTCTCCAGGCCCAATCTCGGTCTCATCTAATATGTGCTCGTGAATGATGCCGAGGATTTGCAGCCTCACCGCCTCACGCGCCTCTGGCTGGATGAACGGCATGAGGAGATCGACCCTCTCCTTGACCCGACGGGGCAGATCAGCGCTGGGATCGGTCAGCTGGCTGCCATGCTCATAGAGGTTGTCGGTAAGTTTCTTATCCAGATCGGAAAAGATGCCCATGGCTGTCGCTCCACATTGACGGCGGAACAGCCGTGCCCCGAATTGGTTCCGTCTCGCCGAGCCTCGTTTGCCGCGCGTTGCCGAATCCCAAGAATTCGAACGGAACAATCGCACTCTGCGCATGTTCGGCCGGACCACACTCGAACGGTCGGAGAACGAAATGGAAAGCGGAAAGCTCGCCGTGGTGACCGGCGCTTCCAGCGGCATCGGCAAGGAACTGGCGAAATTATGCGCGAGAGATGGCTACGAACTGGTGATCGTGGCCGACGAGCCGGCGATAGAGCGGGCTGCCGAGGCGCTGCAATCTCACCACGTTGCAGTCGAGGCGGTAGAAGCCGACCTCGCGACCGAGGAAGGGGCCAATCAACTGATCGCGAGGATTGGTGACCGCGCTATTGACCTTCTGTTCCTCAACGCGGGACGAGGCCTGGGCCGGGGCTTCATCGATCAGGACTGGCCCAAGGCGCGCCGCGTCATCGACACGAACATCACCGGCACGGTCTATCTGGCACATCGGCTCGGCCGGCAGATGGTCCGGCGTGGCCGCGGCCGGATCCTGTTCACGGGCTCCATCGCCGGCTTCATGCCCGGCACCTTCCAAGCGGTCTACAACGGCACCAAGGCCTTCATCGATTCTTTCGCCATCGCGCTGCGCCATGAGTTGAAGGACAGCGGTGTGACCGTGACAGTGCTGATGCCCGGCGCGACGCAGACCCGCTTCTTCGAGCGGGCCGACATGATGGACACCGAAATCGGGACTCAGGAGAAAGACAATCCGGCCGGTGTGGCCAAGGACGGCTATGACGCCATGATGGCCGGAAAAGAGCAGGTCGTTAGCGGTTTGAAGAACAAGATGCAGGCTGCCGCGGCCCACGTCACGCCGGCCGGCACGCTGGCCGAGCAGCATCGCAAGGCCGCCGAACCGGGCTCCGCGAACAACGGATGAATGCGAGGCGCCGCCCGGGGAACATTCCAGCCGGGCGCAAGTTCGATGCACTCAATCCTCCAATCGACAGGAACGGCACGATGAAAGCGCTGACATGGCACGGCAAGGGCGATATCCGGTGCGACGCGGTCGCCGATCCCGCGATCGAGGACGACCGCGACATCATCATCAGGGTTACCTGCTGCGCCATTTGCGGTTCGGACCTGCATCTGATGGACGGCTATATGCCGACGATGAAATCGGGCGACGTGCTGGGCCATGAGACCATGGGCGAAGTGGTGGAAGTCGGCCGTGGACACAGCAAGTTCAAGAAGGGCGATCGCGTCGTCGTTCCCTTCAATATCTCATGCGGCGAATGCTGGTTTTGCCAGAACGGCCTGTTTTCACTCTGCGACTGGTCGAACCCCAACGCCGACCAGGCCGCCAAGGTCATGGGCCAGTCGCCCGCGGGCCTATTCGGCTATTCGCATCTGGTCGGTGGCTATTGGGGCGGGCAAGCCGAGTATTTGCGCGTGCCTTTTGCCGATGTCGGCCCGATCAAGGTGGCGGACGGCATGGACGACGAACAGGTCCTGTTCCTCTCCGACATCTTCCCGACCGGCTATATGGCGGCGGAGAACGCCGGCATCCGGGAGGGCGACACCGTCGCCATCTGGGGCTGCGGGCCGGTCGGCCAGTTCGCGATCCAGAGCGCCTGCATGCTTGGCGCCGGTCGCGTGATCGCCATCGACAAGGTGCCGGAGCGGCTTGCTATGGCGCGCGACCACGGCAAGGCCGAGACCCTCGATTTCAGCAACTTGAATATTTACGATGCCCTGATGGCCATGACCAACGGTCGCGGCCCGGACAGTTGCATCGACTGTGTCGGCACCGAAGCCGATGCCAGCGCCACCCCGGATTCCATGCTCGATAAGGTCAAGGCGAGTGTCTATCTTGGCACCGACCGGCCGCATGTGCTGCGCGAGGCGATCTATTGCTGTCGCAAGGGAGGCACCATTTCGGTGCCCGGCGTCTATATCGGCCTTGTCGACCACATCCCGTTCGGCGCGGCGATGAACAAGGGGCTGACGTTCCGCATGGGACAAACCCACACGCAACGCTATCTCGAGCCTCTCCTGCACAAGGTCCAAAGCGGCGACATCGACCCGTCCTTCGTGATCACCCACCGCGCCGGGCTCGAGGCCGGACCCGACCTCTACAGGAAGTTTCGCGACAAGCAGGACGGCTGCATCAAGGTCGTGATGCGCCCACACGGGTGACCACGCCTTTGCCCGGAACTCGCCCGGGCGCCCTGTCGTTGCGATCAGGTAAGGAGGTATCAAATGGCTCAACTGAAAAACACATCTCGGCCGGCCACCAGGTCACCGAACGCCGAAGGCCTTCCGCGTCCTAACCGCGATGCTATGGATAGCGACGCCGGCGCGAGACCGGCAGTTCCCAAAACAGCCGGCGCCGCCGAGGAACAGTCGACATCACCGCTCGACAGCAAGGTTGCCAATCGCAATGCCGGTCGCAAGCGCGAGGCCGGAACCACCCCGCGCCCAACCGACAAGCCATTGGATTGAGGCAACCGGGGCGGCGCGGCAGCCTCCGCCGGTCGGGCCGCTTGCGTGCGTTCGTTGCTGGTTACCTGCCGCCGCCCGCGTCAACCATTCCCGCTCCGCTCGACAAATTTGTTGAAGCGGCTCTTTCCTCCGCTCCCGGCCTTGTCCTGATGGAGGAAGGCAAGGTCGTTCTCGTCGAAGATCCGGAAGAACTCATCCCACTCGATCGGTTCGAGCGCTTCCTCCGGCTCGCCGAAGTCGATGCGCAGGATGCCGCCCTCGCCTTTGGTGCGAACCACGGCGGGATGGCCGTCCCTCTCCTCAACCCATTTGCGAATTTCGTCGTGATTGGTGGTCGTCTTCGCTTCAGACATGGCATTCCCTTTCTCGCCGCACGTCAGTGAGCGGCCCTAACAGCGCGCAAAGGGCAATGTTCCCAGGCATGCGGGCGACCCGCCGACAGCTTCGCCCCGGAGGGAACTTTGATGAAGCAGGGAACAAACCTTTTGTCCCGAAGTTCGGGAGCCCAACGCTAAATCGGCCCCAACGCTAAATCGGCCCCAACGCTAACTCGGCAAGGAGTTCTCGTGAAACGTGTCCTGGTTACGGGAGGCTGCGGTTTCATTGGCCGGCATGTCGCCCAGGAACTCATCGAGCATGGCTACGAGGTCCGTGTCCTGGACGCACTCTTGGACCAAGTGCACGGCAATGAAGCCGTCAGCATTCCAGCTGGCGCCGAGCTGATACGGGGAGATGTCCGTGATCGAGACGCGGTCGCCGACGCGGTAGCGGATGTCGACACCGTCATCCACCTCGCTGCCGAGGTCGGCGTCGGCCAATCCATGTACGAGATCGCCCGATATGTCGGCACCAACGATCTCGGCACCGCGACCCTGCTCGAGGCGTTGATCAAGAAACCAGTCGAACGCATTGTCGTCGCATCGTCGATGAGCATCTACGGCGAAGGCCTCTACAAGACACCAGACGGGCGGCGTATCGACGATGCCCATCGCAAGCCAAGCGACATCAGGATCGGCCAATGGGACCCGCTGTCGGCTGCCGGCGAAGCGCTGTCGCCGATTCCGACCGACGAGGAGAAACGTCCTGACCTCGCTTCGATCTACGCGCTGACCAAATATGCGCAGGAACGCGCGGTGCTGATCTTCGGTCAGGCTTATGACGTGGATGCTGTGGCATTGCGCCTGTTCAACGTCTTCGGCGCCGGTCAAGCGCTCGCAAATCCCTACACCGGCGTGCTTGCCAACTTCGCTTCGCGGCTCGCCAACGGCAAGCGGCCGATGATCTTCGAGGACGGCGAGCAAAAGCGCGACTTCGTCCATGTGCGCGATGTCGCCCGCGCTTTCCGCCTGGCGCTGGAGCAACGCCAGGCAGCCGGCCACGCGATCAATATCGGCAGCGGACGGTCCTACACCATCAGCGAGGTCGCTCGATTGCTTGCAGAAGCGATGGGCGTTCCGAAGCGGCCGCCCGAAATCCTCGGCAAGGCGCGCTCCGGCGACATCCGCAACTGCTTTGCCGACATTGCCAAGGCGCGCGAGCTGCTTGGCTTCGAGCCGAGCCATCGGCTTGAGAACTCCCTCGGTGAATTCGCGGCCTGGGTTCGCAACACCGTCGTCATCGACCGAGGCGCCGACATGAAGCGCGAGCTTGAAGAGCGGGGGCTGGTGTCATGAGCGAGCGGCATCGCGGCCTCGGCAAAGCGCCGGTGGCCGTCATCGGCGGCAGCGGCTTCATAGGCTCAAACCTCGCCGACAGCCTGTTGTCGGATGGCGAGCCAGTTCTGGTCATCGACAATCTCAGCCGAGCCGGCGTCGAGCAGAACCTCGAATGGCTGGCGCAAAAGCACGGCAACCATCTCAGGGTTGAAGCCGTGGACGTGCGCGACCAAGCCAAACTGGCCTCGGTGCTGACGCCAGCAAGAGCGATCTTCCATCTGGCCGCCCAGACCGCTGTGACCACGAGCCTGATCGATCCCGCGGAGGACCTCGACATCAATCTCAAAGGCACCTTCAACGTGCTTGAGGCGGCGCGCCAGGTGAGCGCCCCGGTAATCTTCGCCAGCACTAACAAGGTCTACGGCAGCTTGCCCCAGCTCGCGGTGCGGGAAACGGACGATCGTTACGAGCCTTGCGACGAAGCCATCCGCGCCAATGGCGTGGACGAGACGATCGGCCTCCGTTTCTGCACGCCCTATGGCTGTTCCAAGGGCGCTGCGGACCAGTATGTCCTTGATTATGCCAAGTCCTATGGTCTGCCGACGGCGGTGCTGCGCATGAGCTGCATCTATGGACCGCGCCAGTTCGGCACCGAGGACCAGGGCTGGGTCGCGCATTTCCTCCTCAGCGCGCTCAGCGGCCGGCCCATCACCATCTATGGCGACGGCAAGCAGGTGCGCGACATCCTGCATGTGTCCGACGCGGTTGCCGCCTATCGCGGAGTGCTGGCCAGGATCGAAAACCTCAAGGGACAGGCGTTCAATCTTGGCGGCGGACCGCGGAATGCCGTCAGCCTGCGCTCGCTCCTGTCGGAGATCGCCATCATGACCGGCCGCGACATCGTGCTCCGGCAGGATATCGAACGCACCGGCGACCAGCCCTTCTTCATCGCCGATACCCGCAAGATAGAGGCCGCGCTTGGCTGGCGCGCGCATGTCCCGTGGCGCGAAGGCATCAGCGACCTTGCCGGCTGGCTGTTGCGGCACCGTCTCCAGCCGCACGCTGAAGTGGCGAGGTACGTCGCATGAAAGTAGCACTGGTCAACCCGCGTTGGACATATGAACACAGCATCTATTTCGGCTGCCGCCAGCCGCATCTGCCCCTGGAGCTTGGCTACTGCAAAGCCCTGCTGGAGACCGACGGCCACAGCGTGCTGATGCTGGACGGACAGTTGCAGAATCTCGACAACGCGGAACTTGCCGAGCGCGTGGCGGCGTACGGGCCGGAAATGACCGTCGTGACCACCGCGCCGACCTATCTGTTCTGGCGCTGCGCGCCGCCGGAGCTGCGGGTGCCGGCAGAATTCCTGAAGCATCTCGCCGGGCGCGGCGGGCGCACCGCCGCCGTCGGGCCGCATGGCTCGGCGACGCCGGCCCCTACCCTGCGCAAGCTTGGCGTCGATGTCGTCGTGCGCGGCGAATGCGAGGAGGTGGTGGCGGAGCTTGCCGGGCGCGGCGAATGGAGCGCCGTCCCTCACACGGCGCGGCTCGAGAGCGGCGTGCTGGCCTGCAACGGTGGCGTGAGCGTCAGCCGCTTCGTCGACCACCCGGCACTTCATTGGCCGTCCGATTGGATTGCGGCCCATTCGCACCACCATCATCGGTTCGACGCGGACCAGAAGGGCGCCGGTGCCGAGGTGGAAGCTTCGCGGGGTTGCCCCTATAATTGCAGCTTCTGCGCCAAGATCGATTTTCGCGACGCCTACCGCCGCAGGAACCACGACGCGGTCGTCGCCGAGATCGACGGTCTGATGGCCCAGGGCGTCGGCTACATCTACTTCATCGACGAGATTTTCCTGCCCCAGAAGGCGCTGCTCGAGGCCCTTGTCGACCGCGATATCCAATTCGGCGTTCAGACGCGCATCGACCTCTGGAAACCGGAGTTGCTGGAATTGTTGGGCGAGGCCGGCTGCGTCTCGATCGAAGCTGGCCTGGAAAGCCTGACCGTCGAAGGCCGCGAAATGCTGGCCAAGCGCTGTCGGCTGGGCACTGAGGAACTGGCCGCGCTGCTGGTCGATGCCCGCCGCCATGTTCCTTTCGTCCAGGCCAATCTGATCGGCGTGGTCGAGGACGATCCGGCCCTGGTGGAGTATTGGCGCAAGCACCTCATTGACAACGGTGTCTGGGCCAACGAGCCGGTGCCGCTCTATCCCTATCCGAGCTCGCCAAGCTACCGCGAGCTGTGGGGCGAGCCCGACGATTTCGCCTGGGAGCGCGCGCATGAGCATTATCTGGCTTCGTTCAGGACGTTCAGCGACATCCAGGATCAGCGCCCGCGCGCGCTGGCCGAATTGGAGTCCTCATGCTGCAATCATTGATCCATCGCCCGCGGCGCATCCTGATGACCACCGACTCCGTCGGTGGCGTCTGGCGATATTCGCTCGACCTGGCGCGCGAGCTCACCGCCCGAGGGGACAACGTCGTGCTGGCCGGGCTAGGGCCTCGGCCTTCTCTGGAGCAGGCACAAGAAGCGCAGTCCTTCGCGACGCTCGCCTGGCTCGAGACCCCTCCGGACTGGATGACGCGCAACGAGAGCGATCTCGACGGCCTGCCCGGCGAGCTTCGCGAGCTTGCAACGACCTGTGCCGCGGACCTCGTTCATCTTAACGCTCCGGCCCAGGCGGCCGAGGTCGATCTGCCCTGCCCCATTCTCACGGTCTCGCACTCCTGCGTCGTGACGTGGCTGCATGCCGTGCGCGGTCAGGTGCCGACCGACGGCTGGGCCTGGCAGAAGGACCGCAACTGGGCCGGTTTCAATCGCGCCGATATTGTGGTGGCACCCAGCCGAAGCCACGCCGACATGCTTGAGGCCTGCTACGGGCCGGTCGCGCGGCTAAGTGTCGTCCACAACAGTGCTCTTCCCGGCCCGGTCGCCTCGCGCCGCGAGCCTTTCGTCCTGGCCGCCGCCCGCTGGTGGGATGAAGGAAAGAACGCGGCTGTGCTGGATGCCGCGGCTGCCATGACGGAATGGCCGGTCCATGCCGCCGGCCCCCTCGGCGGGCCGGACGGGCAGATGGCGTGTCTCGATCATTGCGTCGCGCTCGGCTCGATCGGCCATGCCCAAGTGCGCCAGCGGATGGCGCGGGCCGGCATTTTCGTTTCGCCATCGATCTACGAGCCCTTCGGGCTTGCCGCTCTGGAAGCCGCGCTCTCGGGCGCGCCGCTGGTCCTCGCCGACATCGCGACCTATCGCGAACTCTGGGACGGCGCGGCTATGTTCTTCGACACGCGCGATCCGCATGCGCTTGCCGGATGCATCGCCCACCTCTCCCGCGACGAAAATTTGCGGCGTCAGCTTGGCCGGCGCGCCGTCCGTCGCGCGCGCAAATTTTCGCCGCAGGCGCAGGCGGTCGCGATGAGTGAAATCTACGATCGCGCGGCGATGGCCGTCGCAGGGCGCTGAGCATGCATTTTGTATTCTACACCCATTCCGTCGTTTCCGATTGGAACCATGGCAATGCGCATTTCCAGCGCGGCATCATGCGCGAGCTTGTTGCGAACGGACACCACGCCCTCGCGCTCGAACCCGCGGACGGTTGGAGTCGTTCGAACCTGCTGGCCGAGCAAGGCCCCTTTGCCGTCGAGCGCTTCCGGAAGGATTTTCCCGAGCTGATGCCGGTGACCTACGATGCGTCCTTCGATCACGAGACCTGGATTGCGAAGGCGGATGTGGTGATCGTCCATGAATGGACCGATCCAGATCTTGTGGCGCGGATCGGGCGGGCCAAGCTCAACGGCGGCAAGTTCACGCTGCTGTTTCACGACACGCATCACCGCGCCGTGTCGGCGACGCAGTCGATCTCGGCACTGAACCTGGAGCACTATGACGGCGTCTTGGTCTTCGGCGAGGCGTTGCGCGAGAGCTACCTTCGCGCCGGCTGGGGCCGCCGGGCTTTCACCTGGCATGAAGCAGCGGACGAACGGTTGTTCAAACCCTCTCCCGATGTCGACGCCGTATCGGATCTGATCTGGGTCGGCAACTGGGGCGACGACGAACGCAGCGCCGAAATCCACGAGTTCCTCGTCGCGCCGGCACGCGAGCTTGGCCTGTCGGGAACCGTTCACGGGGTGCGCTACCCAGCGCAGGCGCGGGCCGCGCTCGCCGACGCCGGCTTGCGCCACGAGGGTTGGATCGCCAATGCCGACGTCCCGAAAGCGTTCGCGCAGCATCGCGTGACGGTGCACATCCCGCGCCGACCCTATCGGGACCATCTGCCGGGCATTCCCACGATCCGCATGTTCGAGGCATTGGCCTGCGGCATTCCCCTCGTCTCTGCGCCATGGTCGGACGTGGAAGAGCTGTTCCGTCCCGGCAAGGACTTTCTGTTTGCCCGCGACGGCGCCGAGATGCGCCAGCACCTGCGCGACGTGCTGCACGACGCCGGGCTTGCGAAGGCTCTGGCGGCAGCCGGGCTGGAAACCATCCTGGCACGGCACACATGCCGGCGCCGCGCCGACGAATTGTTCGACATACTCGCCGCATGCGGCAATCGCCATGCGGTCGACGGGGTGCCAGCAAGGGAGGCCGCCGCATGAAGATCGCCTTTTACGGATCCAGCCTGCTGTCGTCCTATTGGAACGGCGCCGCCACCTATTATCGCGGCCTGCTGAAGGCACTTTCCCGGCGCGGTTACGACATCGTCTTCTACGAGCCGGACGCCTTTGACCGGCAGAAGCACCGCGACATCGAGGTTCCCGACTGGTGCGACGTCGTCGTCTACGAGGCGACGCCGGATGCGCTGATGCAGGTCGCTTGCTGCGCCGCGCAGGCCGACATCGTCGTCAAGGCAAGCGGTGTGGGCTTCGAAGATGAAGCGCTGTTGCGCGCCGTGCTCGACCACGCCCGCAATGACGCGCTGGCGGTGTTCTGGGACGTCGACGCCCCCGCGACGCTCAGCGAGTTGCGGAACGATGCCGCCCATCCTCTCCACGAGGAGCTCAAAAGGATCTCCCTCGTGCTGACCTATGGCGGCGGAGATCCGGTCGTGTGGGACTATAGGGCGCTTGGCGCCGCCGAATGTGTGCCGATCTACAACGCGCTCGATCCTGAGACGCATTTCCCTGTCGCCCGAGATCCCCGCTTCGCCTGCGATCTCGCCTTTCTCGGCAATCGCCTGCCGGACCGCGAGGCCCGCGTGGAAGGCTTCTTCCTCGAGCCGGCCGGAGCGCTGGAGGACCAGAAGTTCCTGCTCGGCGGATCAGGCTGGGGCGACAAGGCGATGCCGGAGAATGTCTCCTGGCTCGGCCATGTCGGCACTCGAGACCACAACGCCTTCAATGTCACGCCGAAGGCGGTGCTGAACATCAGCCGCGACAGCATGGCCAGCAACGGCTTTTCGCCGGCAACGCGGGTGTTCGAGGCGGCCGGCGCCGGTGCATGCCTCATCACCGATGCCTGGGCCGGTGTCGAGCTGTTCCTTACGCCTGGCGAGGAAATCCTGGTGGCGCGGGACGGCGCCGATGTTGTCGAGATCATGTGCACGCTCACACCAGGGCGCGCAAAGGCGATCGGGGCGGCAGCACTTCGGCGTGTTCTGGCCGAGCACACCTACACACTGAGGGCTGAACGGGTTGACGCAATCTTCAAGGCGCATTTCGAGCGCGAGACCGTGGAGGCTGCAGAATGACGAAGGCACTCGACATCGTGTTCCTGGGTCTTTCTCTGTCCTCTTCCTGGGGCAATGGCCATGCGACGACCTTTCGGGGACTGCTGCGGGGCCTCGACGAGCTCGGCCATCGCATCACCTTCCTCGAACGCGACGTGCCCTGGTACGCGCACCACCGCGACCTGCGCGACCCCGATTATTGCGACTTGCGCTATTACGACACCGTCCAGGAGCTTCGTCGCAACCATGAACGAGACCTTCAGCAGGCCGATGTCGTGGTCATCGGCTCGTTCGTGCCCGAAGGCAGGGCGGTCATCGACGACCTGGCGTCGCTGTGCACCGGGCTATTCTGCTTTTACGACATCGACACGCCGGTGACGCTGGCCAGGGTTGCCGAGGATGACTGCGACTATCTCGCCCGCCGGCAGGTTCCCTATTTCAACCTTTATTTCTCCTTCACGGGCGGACCGACCCTCCATCGCCTGGAGCTCGAATTCGGCGCGCGTCGGGCCGAACCGCTCTATTGCTCCGTCGACCCCGAGCGGCACCATCGAAACCGAAATGTGATCAAATGGGATCTAGGCTATCTCGGCACCTACAGTCCGGATCGGCAGCAGACCCTGGAAACGCTTCTGCTCGAGCCTGCGCGTCGACTGCCGGATCGACGCTTCGTGGTCGCGGGCTCGCAATACCCGCACGATATCGACTGGCCCGACAATGTCGAGCGGATCGAGCACCTGCCGCCGGCCGAGCATGCCGGATTTTATAGCCGGCAGCGCTACACGCTGAATGTGACACGCACTTCGATGGTCGAAGCCGGATGGTCGCCCAGCGTCCGGCTTTTCGAAGCTGCGGCGTGCGGGACGCCGATCATCAGCGATCGCTGGCCCGGCCTCGACAGTTTCTTTCCGGCTACGGCGATACAGACGGCCGGCAGCGCAGATGATGTGACGGGAATTCTTCTGGGACAGCCGGACCGCGCCAGGCTCAGCATGGCCAGGCAGGCCCATTCGCTGGTCCTGGAAAGACACACCGGAGTTGCTCGGGCACGAGAGTTCACGTCGATGCTGGCGCGGGCAAGGCAGACACGTCCGGTGCTCGATCTGGATGTCGAAAGTGCAGCATGACAGGCAGACAGGAGAACACACAGATGCGGCGTTCAAGAAAGGCCCAACAGACACGGACGGCGCTTGTCGCCGGCGGTGCCGGTTTCCTCGGTTCGCACCTATGCGAGGCCCTGTTTGGCATCGGCTATCGCGTGATCTGCATCGACAACTTTCTCACCGGCCGAATGGAGAACATTACGCCGCTTATCGGCCAATCGCGCTTCCGGTTGATCGAGCAGGATATCTGCAGCCCGCTGGAACTGGGTGAGCCGGTCGACCGTGTTTTCAACCTGGCATGCGCGGCGTCACCGCCCCGCTACCAGGCCGATCCAGTTCACACCACGCGCACTTGCGTGGTCGGGTCGCTCAATCTGCTCGAGCTTGCCGTTCGCGACGGTGCACGGTTCCTGCAAGCATCGACCAGCGAAGTGTATGGTGATCCCGAGCAGCATCCGCAGCGCGAGGACTATCTCGGCCATGTGAACTGCATCGGCCCGCGCGCCTGCTACGACGAAGGCAAGCGCACCGCGGAGACGCTTTGCTTCGACTATCTTCGGGCCGATCGGGCCGACGTGCGTGTCGCCCGTATCTTCAACACTTATGGCCCAAGGATGGACCCCGCCGACGGTCGCATCGTCTCGAATCTGGTCATGCAGGCACTTGAAAAGCGGCCGATGACGATATTCGGCGATGGCCGGCAGACGCGATCCTTCTGCTACGTCACCGACCTGGTGGAAGGCCTGCTGCGGCTCATGGACATCGAGCCCAATCCGCGCCAACCGATCAATCTTGGCAACCCCGGGGAATTCACCGTCCTCGAACTGGCGAGCCTGGTGAGGGAACTGACCGGCACCAGGTCGCCCGTCAAATTCCTGCCTTTGCCGGAAGACGATCCTCGCCGGCGACGCCCCGATATAGCCCGTGCGAAGGAGCTTCTCGGATGGGCCCCCAAGGTACCTCTCCGGCAGGGCCTGCTGCAAACGGTCGTTTACTTCGCCGAACTCGAAGGCAGCGCGACCGTGTCGCCCGCCGCCGCGACCAACAGGCCCGGAGCAGACGGATTTGAAACCGGCGGCCCGCAGGATCCCGATGCGTCCGGCGTTCTTTTCACCGAAGCGGAACATCCGACCGAGATTCTGGTTGGGCCCGATAACCGGCACGGAGAACGCAGTCGTGCAGTCGAAGCGATCAGCCAAGGACATCGAGCAGATGGCGGCCGCGGAAACCGCCGCCTTCCTGCGACGAGCCTCCATCACCTACCTCGAATGTTGCGTCAGCCTGATGATGACGCATCTTCAACGCGAAGAAGTCGCAACCATCCTCGAGCGGGAAGCTGACATGCTGCGCAGGCTGGACTGAGCCCCCAGCGCCTCAGACGAATGACGAACAAATAGCATATGAGCCCCGCAGTCTGAGGTCCGAACGTCCACCTCGCCAATGAAGGGGACCCGATATGAGTCTCGGCACAATCCTCATTATTATCCTGATCTTGTTGCTGATCGGCGCGATCCCGGCCTGGCCGTATTCGTCGGGCTGGGGCTATGGGCCTTCGGGCGTGCTCGGCGTCATACTTGTCATCCTGCTGATCATGGCGCTCATGGGCCGGATTTGAGGCCGAGCGGGCGAGATTCCATTACCCGCACTCCGAACGTCGCGTCCTGCGCTGGCCGTTCGGAGACAACGCGGCAACGGGAGTATTGAACGTCGACCGCATCGGCGAATTTTCCACCTCTCAAGGAACATTCCCGACCGGTCACAGTTCGGCGCGAGGAACTTACCTCCAACAATAGAGGCGGCGGTTTCGTGACATCGAAAAAGGTTCGCATCGGCATCGTCGGTGTCGGCAATTGCGCATCCTCCCTAGTGCAAGGCCTCACCTATTATCGTCAGGCAAAAAGCAACGAGCCGATCCCCGGGCTAATGCATGCCGATCTCGGCGGCTACCATGTCGAAGACATCGAGGTCGTCTGCGCCTTCGACGTCGCCAAGAGCAAGGTCGGGCGCGATGTGGCCGAAGCAATCTACAACGCCCCGAACAACACCTTCCGTTTTGCCGATGTGGCGCCGATCGGCGTGCGCGTGCAACGCGGACCTACACTCGACGGCATCGGCAAATATCTGCGCGATGAAATCGAGGAAGCGAATGAGCCGGTCGCCGACGTGACCGCAGGCCTTCGGGAAAGCGGGGCCGAGGTGCTGGTGTCCTATCTGCCGGTCGGCTCGGATGTGGCAACCCGCTATTATGCCGAATGCGCGCTGGCGGCCGGGTGCGCTTTCGTCAACTGCATACCGGTCTTCATCGCTTCGCGGCCGGAATGGCGCCGGCGCTTCGAAGAGCGCGGCCTGCCCCTGATCGGCGACGACATCAAGAGCCAGGTCGGCGCTACCATCGTTCACCGGCTGCTCGCCAATCTGTTCCGGGAGCGCGGGGTGCGTATCGACCGCACCTACCAGCTCAACTTCGGCGGCAACACGGACTTCCTCAACATGCTGGAGCGTGAGCGGCTGGAATCGAAGAAGATCTCCAAGACGCAATCGGTCACCAGCCAGATCGATGTTCCGCTCGAGCCCGGCAACATCCATGTCGGACCCAGCGATCATGTGCCTTGGCTCACCGACCGCAAATGGGCCTATATCCGAGTCGAAGGCACGACCTTCGGCGGCGTCCCGCTGAATGCCGAGCTCAAGCTGGAAGTCTGGGATTCGCCCAACTCCGCCGGAGTGGTCATCGACGCGGTGCGCTGCGCCAAGCTGGCGCTTGATCGCGGTATCGCTGGGGCGCTCACCGGCCCTTGCAGTTATTTCATGAAGTCTCCGCCGGAGCAGTTCACCGATGCCGAAGCCCGCCTGCGCACGCTCGCCTTCATAGCCGGTAGGGGCGAGCCGATGCTCGATGCCGCGGAATGACAACGACCATTTTCCTCGTGCGGCATGCTGCGTATGACAACGTCAACGGCTATTTGGCAGGCCGCCAGGATATCAATCTTGGCCAAACCGGCCAGGCACAGACGCTGCGTCTGGCCCGCCGTCTGGCGAGGGAACCGCTCGCGGCCATTTTCAGCAGCCCGCGCAAGCGCACCTTGGAAACCGCGAAACCGATCGCTGTCGCCTGCAATATTGAGCAGATCGGAATCTGCCAGGAATTGGACGAGATCGATTTCGGCGCATGGTCCGGTAAGACATTCGAAGAGCTGGCCAATGACGCCGCCTGGCGGATGTGGAACGACCAGCGACAGAGCGCCCGAACACCGAGCGGCGAGACCATGCAGGACACCCAGCAGCGGATCGTCGACCTCATGGACGTGCTGCGCGAACAAGCCCCAAACCGATGCGTTGCACTGATCAGTCACGCGGACGTCATCAAGGCTGCGGTGTGCAAGGTCCTTGGTCTTCAGCTCGGCGACTGTTTTCGCTTCGACATCGAACCTGCCTCGATCACCACCGTCGTCCATGGCGACTGGGGCTCTAAGCTCATTCGCCTGAACGAAATCGCCTGACTGGAGCTGCCCGATGCGCATGGTGATCTTCGGCCTCACGGTCACCTCTTCCTGGGGAAACGGACATGCCACGCTTTGGCGCGGGCTGATACGCGCGCTGGCGCCACTCGGCTGGTCGATCAGCTTCTTTGAGCGCGACACGCCCTACTATGCCGGCGCAAGGGATCTCACCCATCTCGATGGCGGCCACGTGGTGCTCTATCCGGGATGGGATGATATTGCCCAGGCTGCGGCAATCGCGGTCCGGCAGGCTGACGCGGTCATCGTCACCTCCTACTGCCCGGATGCTGTTGAAGCCTCACGCCTCGCGCAGGAGAGTTGCCGTGGGCTCAAGGTGTTCTACGATCTCGACACCGCGGTGACGCTCGCGCGCATCGAGCAGGGCGAGCAGCCCCCCTATTTCGGTCCGGAAGGCCTTCGCGATTTCGATTTGGTGCTGAGCTACACCGGCGGCGAGGCGCTCGGTGCGCTCAAGTCCATGCTGGGGGCGCGCAGCGTCGTGCCGCTCTACGGTCATGTAGATCCGGAGCGTCATCGGCCGGCTAAGCCCAGGGCCGAGTTTGCCGGCGATCTGTCCTACCTCGGCACTTATGCCGCGGATCGCCAGGCCGGCGTCGAGAAGCTGCTCGTCGCGCCCGCTGTCCGGCTGCCGGATCGCCGTTTTGTCATTGGCGGCGCTCAATATCCGCAGGAGTTTCCGTGGAGCGACAACATCTTCTTCGTCAGGCATTTGCCGCCTGCCGATCATCCGGCTTTCTTCTGCTCGTCACGTCTCACGCTGAATGTCACCCGCGAGGCCATGGCGCGCAAGGGCTGGTGCCCCTCCGGCCGGCTGTTCGAAGCGGCTGCCTGCGGCGCCGCCATCGTTTCCGACGACTGGCCGGGTCTGGACGACTTCTTCGAGCCCGGCAGCGAAATCCTGCTTGCACATTCCACCGACGATGTGGTCGCCGCGCTCGGTTTGTCGGACCGCGACCTCGAGGCTTTGCGCCGCCGAGCCCGCGAACGCGTCCTCGACGAACACACATCCGCACGCCGCGCCGCGGAACTGGACCGGATTCTAGTCGAAGCCGCCACCGCGCCAGCAAGCGAACCGATGAAGGAAACCGTCTGATGTTGGGTATCGTGCCTGCGGCAGGGCGCGGCAGCCGCATTCAACCACTGGGTTTTTCCAAGGAGCTGCTCCCGGTTGGCAGCCGGATGGACGGGCAAACCGAGCGTCCGTGCGCGGTCAGCGAGTATCTGGTGCGCCGAATGGTGCGCAACGGCGTCGACAGGATCTGCTTTATCATCGGTTCGGGTAAGTCCGATATCCTCGAATACTATGCGGCCGGCTATGACAGCGCGGCCGCTATCTTCGTGGCGCAGCCCTCTCCGGTCGGTCTTTGCGACGCGATCTTCCGCGCCGCCCCTCTCGTGGCCCCGGAAGAGACCGTCCTGATCGGTCTGCCGGACACGATCTGGTTTCCCGAGGACGGCTTCTGCCACCTGCCGGACGACCGGCTGTCTTTCCTGCTGTTTCCTGTAGACCGTCCGGAGCTTTTCGACGCCGTGGTCGTCGATCAGGACGGCCGCGTCGAGCAGATCCAGGTCAAGCAGCAGGACGCAGCCACGGACTGGGTCTGGGGCGCGTTCAAGATGCCGGGCTGCATCTTTCAGCGGCTCGCGGCGCTTTGGCGCGAGCGGGACGGCTGCGACGAGTATTTCGGAACGCTGGTCAATGCTTACCTTGCGGCCGGTGGTAAAGCCTGGGGCATCAAGGCGGGCTCGGCCTATGTCGATGTCGGCACCTTCAACGGCTACCGCACGGCGCTCCGACTGCTTGAAAACAACGACGCCTCGGAAGACGATGGCACAGCGATATTCGTGCCGCCGAGCCGCTCGCACGTGCCATCCTTGCCAGGCGAAGGAGGCTGACCATGCTGCATTCCGACGCGGAAATTCGCCGCCGCATCGATGCGCTTGGACCGTGGTTCCACAACATGCAACTGGCGGGCGTGGAGACCGCTCCCGACCATTTCCTCGGCAACTATCCTCTGGTGAAATGGCAGAAATTCGCGGATGCGATCCCGGCCGATCTCTCGGGCAAATCGGTGCTCGATATCGGCTGCAACGCCGGGTTCTATTCCATTGAAATGAAGAAGCGAGGCGCCGATCGCGTGCTCGGCATCGATTTCGACGTGGACTATCTGACACAAGCGCGTTTCGCCGCCGAAATCGCCGAGTGCGACATCGAATTCCAGCAATTATCGGTCTACGACGTCGGCGCTCTCGGCGAGACCTTCGACATCGTGCTCTTCATGGGCGTGCTTTACCATCTACGCCACCCGTTGCTGGCGCTCGACCTCATCCGCGAGCATGTTGCGCGCGACTTGATGATCTTCCAGTCGATGCAACGCGGGAGCAGCGAAATCCTCGCGCTCGAACAGAACTATGATTTTTGGACGCTCGACCTGTTCGATCGAACCGAATTCCCGAAGCTGCACTTCATCGAGCACCGCTACGCCGACGATCCGACCAACTGGTGGATCCCGAACCGCGGCTGCATCGAGGCGATGCTGCGCAGCGCCGGCTTCCAGATCCTGCTTCACCCGGAAGACGAGGTCTACTTCTGCCGCGCGTCCGATGAGCCGGCGGGTGAAGGTGCGGTCTACCCGTCGAAAGGACGAAATGATGATTGAAGCCGCCATGATCTGGAACGAGCCCAACAACAAGTCGCATTGGGACCCAGAGCTCGATCCGGACTGGAGCCGCTTCGCCGGCATGACTATCCTGGCGGCGGACGCGATCGGGCTTGAAAACCCGGCGATCACCAGGGTGCTTGGCGGCATTTCGCCGATCGATGCCGGCTTCATGTCGCTGATCAAGGGATATGGTGTCCTCGACCATGTCGACGCCGTCGCCGTGCACGGCTTCCCGCTCGACTGGAACCTTTGGCAGATCCACGAATGGCCGCAAAAGCTCGGCGAGATCGCCGAAGTCACCGATCTGCCGATTTGGATCAGCGAAGTCGGCGTGTCGAGCTTCGGCGCCGAGGAGGTCCAGGTCTGGGGCCTGCGGCGGACGGCGGAGCTTCTGCTTGGCAACGCGCCCCGCGTCCAATGGTATAGCCTTTATGATTTGCCTCACGCTTGGGGAGCGACCACACGGCATCGCGAGGTGGAAGGCTCCTCCTATTACCGTCATTTCTACATGGGTCTTCTGCGCGAGGATGGCTCGCCCAAGCCCGCGCTCGAAGAGTTCGTGCGGCACACTCCGGAAATGGGCCTCGTCCAGTGGTTCCATTTCGAGGACCACCGACTGGACGACGCCGTTGCCTGGATGAAGCGGCTGGGCGTCACCAGTCTGCGCACCGGCCTCTCTTGGGCCGACAGTTTCAGACCGAATGCCCTCGATTGGTTCGATCGCCAGATGGAAGCCCTGGCAGACTTCAACGTCACCATCACTTTCTGCTTCACGCCCGAGCACCGAGGCCTGCAGCCTCATCACACCAGCCCGCCACAGGCGCCCGAAGAGTTCGCCGAATTCTGCGCGAAGATGGTGCGCCGCTACGCACCTGGCGTGCGCGACGCCGCGATGCCGATGCGGCGGATCTCGGCCGCATGAGGTCACTTCGGCTCGATCAGCCATGACGCTTACCGTGCTCAACGTCGCCTATCCGCTTGCGCCTGTCGGCCTCGATGCGGTCGGCGGCGCCGAGCAGGTGCTGTCGATGCTGGATCACGCACTGGTCAGGCAAGGTCATCAATCCATCGTCGTCGCCTGCCGGGGCTCCAGCGCGGCCGGGACCCTGGTCGAGACGCCTGCCGAAACAGGCGCGCTCGACGAGACGGCAAAGAGCCGCGCCCAGGACGCGCACCGCGCGGCGATCGCAGCCGCGCGTGCGCGCTGGCCGATCGATGTCGTCCATCTGCATGGCATCGATTTCGATGCCTATCTTCCCGATGACGGCCCCACGCTCGTGACACTGCACCTGCCGCTTGCCTGGTATCCGGCCGGAGTGCTGAGCCCGGCCCGTGAAGACCTGTGGCTGCACGCGGTCTCGGAGGCGCAGCAAGCAACCGCGCCGGCCGGATCGAGACTGATCGCGCCCATCCCAAACGGGGTTGACGTCAATGCGCTTACCGATCCCCGGTCGCATCGCAATTTCGCGCTCGTATTAAGCCGAATATGCCCGGAAAAAGGCATCCACCTGGCGATCGACGCCGCGAAGCGCGCTGGAGTGCCGCTTGCAATTGGAGGGCAGATATATCCCTACCGGACACATGTTCAGTATTTCGCCGACGAGGTGGAGCCTCGCCTCGACAGGCGGCGGCGTTTCCTGGGACCGCTCGGGTTTTTCGCCAAGCGGCGGCTTCTCAACGCCGCCCGCTGCCTGGTCATTCCGAGCCTCGCCGCGGAGACGAGCTCGCTCGTTGCCATGGAAGCCCTCGCCTGCGGCACTCCGGTTGTGGCCTTCCCGAATGGCGCCCTGCCCAATGTCGTTGAGCACGGCAAGACCGGGTTCCTGGTCAATGATATCGACGAGATGGCGATAGCCATCGACGCTTCGGCCGACCTCGACAACGAAACATGCCGGGCAGAGGCGCGAGACCGGTTTTCGCTCGATCGCATGGTTTCGGCCTATATGGATGCCTATCGGGCATTGGCAAAGCTCGGCGATTCCCGCGCACGATTGGGAGCCGTCGGGTGAGCGGCCTGCGTGCCGATGTCATCGGCGACCAAGATGCGCTCGACGGTCTAGAGCAGCATTGGTGGTCGCTCTGGTCGCAATGCGGCTCTGCTACGCCTTTCCAGTCACCCGCCTGGCTCCTGCCATGGTGGCGGACATTTGCGCCGGGCGATCTCTCGGCGATCGCCGTGTGGAACGGAAACGATCTCGTCGGCCTGGCACCCCTCTACCTCGAACGGCACACTTCCGGTTTGCGCCTGCTTCCGATCGGAATATCGCTGAGCGACTATCTCGATATTCTTTGCGCACCCAAGTTCGAAGAAGCCGTCGGTACCTTGATTGCTGAGACTGTGCTTTCGCTCAAATGGTCGCAATGGATCCTGCCGGACCTTTCGGGTGAAGCCGCATCCCTGGAGCTTTTGCTGCCTGGGATCGACGAGAGCCGATCTACCTGCCATGCCGCCTGCCCCGTGCTTGCCTTGGCTGGCGACGAGACGCTTGCAGGGTGCGTTCCCGCGCGGCGAAGACGCCAGCTGCGTCGCGCGCTGCGAGCCGCGCAACGGAGAGGCCGGGTGACGATCAACCGGGCGGAGGCCGCGCCGGAGATATTTCTCGGTCAGCTGATCCGCCTGCACGACGCCCGCTGGGCCGGACAGGGCGGCGGCGTGCTGACCAAAAGCGCGATCGAGTTTCATCGCAATGCCTTGCCCCGCCTCGCCGCGAGCCATTTGGCGCGATGTTGGCTGATGGAAATCGACGGCGCCGTCGTCGGCGCCTATTACGGTTTTCATCACCGCGACCGCGCTTATGCCTACCTCGGCGGCTTCGACCCCTCCTATGCATCGGAGAGCCCCGGCGCCATTCTGATCGGCAAGGCTATCGCCGAAGCCGTTCAGGACGGCGCGCGAGAGTTCGATTTTCTACGCGGCCGGGAGAGCTACAAATACAGTTGGGGAGCAGAGGACCGATGGACGGTGCAAAGGGTCTGGACCCGGAGCGCCTCGCCATGACCACAGCAGAGCGAGTGAGGTCGACCGCGAGGCATATCCTCGAGAATTGCATGGCGACCGACCTGTCCGCCGAAGTCGCGGTCGCCAGATTGGCAGTCGAGACGGATATGCGCGCGCCAGAATTGGCGGACGTCGCATTGGACATGCGTACAAGCGCTGTCGAGCAAAGGGGCTGGCTCGAGGACATAGCCGTGCTTCTTTCAGGCAAGGCAGATGCCTTCGATAGTCTGAGGTTAACGGCAGCTTCGGTTTGTCATGACCGTCTGCGCGGCGAAACCGGTGAGATGACGATCCGCCGGCTGGCCGAGGGCTTTGACGAGGCGGTCGCCATCTCTCCGGCAGCCAGCGTCCAACTTTCGTCGCTTGGCGATGAGGAAAAGCTTTCGGCTGCAACGGCCGAAATCGTCGCTTGGCTGGAGCGACAGGATTTTACCGGCGCGGACAAGACAATACTCGATATCGGCTCCGGCATCGGCCGCTTCGAATGCCCGCTCCACGCCAGAGCTAAGCATATCGTCGGCATCGATATCTCGCCAAGGATGGTTGCCGTCGCGCGCCGACGCTGCGCCGGTCTTGGCAATGTTGGATTCCGCCGGACCTCCGGCCTCGACCTTGGCGAATTCGTCGATGCGGGTTTTGATGGCGTGTTGGCGGTCGATAGCTTCCCTTACCTGGTACTTGCCGGCGTCGCCGAGCGGCACTTTATCGAAGTGGCGCGCGTGTTGCGGCCAGGAGGGATGGTGGCAATCCTCAATTATTCATACCGGATGTCGCCCGCCGCCGATTCCTCCGACATCCGCCATCTCGCCCGAATATGCGCCATGGACGTCCTCATCGATGGCGAGATGCCTTTCCGTCGATGGGACGGCACCGCCTTTCTTATTCGTCGTACCGGCGGAACATAACCGACGGACCGAAGTTCGGCTCCCAGACCACTTGCGCAGAATCTGGAAGACCCAGGAGAAGAAGATGGCGTCCGGCGGTAAGAAACACATGGGACGCGGCAGTCAGGGCAAAGGTGCCGGGACCGGAGCGAAGACGACGGTTCCGAAAGACATGATTGGCGAAAATGACGTCCTGTCGAACCGGGATAAGAAGCAGCATACAAAAGAACGCGGCCTCGACAGCAATCGGATCAAGTCCGATCAGTATCAAGACCACGCGGCAAACCGGATTCCGGAAGACTGATCTTGCGGGGACTATCGCAAGACTTTGCCGGCTCGCAACGGATCAGTTCAGGCAAAGGGTTTTCGCTCCGCCACGATCTGCTGCGGGGCTGAAGCTGATCGGCGGCTGTAAGCGCCTTGCAAACTCCGGCCGTGTATGGTCTCAAGTGAATCTCGAAGGGGCCACATTTGCTAAGAGAATGCCATGTCTCGTCCGAGCCAGCGCGATCCCGTAAGCCAGGCAAGCCTGGGCATAGACCAAGAGATCGCGTCGTTGTTGACCGCCATTGAGCAGGAAAAAGTTCCTGATCGGCTGACCAAGCTCGCGATCGAGTTGCAGAATGCGCTGATCGAGAAGCGCCGGTGCAAAAAGGAGAACTGACGGCAAGCCTCATCGATGCCTGTCAGCGCTTCTGTCCCAGTGATCTTCCGCAACATGGTCGTGTCTTTCGACCAGCGCTTGCGATGAGCTTTCATCAAGGAATTCCAAGACGCTTGCACGCGCGCGGTTGAGACGGCTTTTAACGGTACCGACCGCGCAATCGCATATCTCCGCGGTTTCTTCATAGCTGACGCCCAGCACACCGATCAGCGTCAGCACCTCGCGCTGATGTATCGGAAGCTTCTGCATAGCGCGGTAGACTTCCTTGGTCCGAACGGACCAGTCCTGCGAGGCTTCCGAAATCGGCCGGCTGGAGGCGCAGTCAAGCAAACCGGGCGCCTCCCTAGCTGCCGCCTTGACCCGCGTATAATGCGTATTGCGCATGATGGTGAAAAGCCAGGACTTCAATCGCGTCCCCGGCTCGAACTTGTCCAAGTTCGCAAGCCCCTTGGTCAGGGTCTCCTGCACCAAATCGTCGGCATCATCGGGCAAGCGGCAAAAAGTGCGCGCAAAAGCACGCAAGGCAGGAATGAGGTCGACGACAGCGACCTCGCCCGGTACGCAGTCAGGCACGGCATGGCCTTTGGGTAACACGGTTCTCACCCCAGCAGAGAGAGTTGATGGGCATTGATTAGGGAGAATGCGTGACGATGATGATCGTTCCTGTTGTAAGCGAACTTGCTTGAACCTGGGCCAACCGATGGTGGCGTCGCGGTTCGAGCTAGAGGAACCAACTCCCACCAATCCCCTGGCGGCCGCAAAGATCACCGCGGTCGTACCCCCCGAACGATGTTGGTGTTCCCTATGACCTGGTCGGTCATGATCCTGCGATCGTTCGATCAACAGCAGCGGAGGAGTGGAAAAGCCTCGCACGATTCCAGCCCAGACCAGTGCCTGCATCGGATGTTGCGAAACGCTTGCAGGAGCCCGATTGCTACAGGCGAGAGCGCCGCGCGGCCTCGGTGCCTGCGCGCGCCAATCGCGCGACCGCCTCGATCAGCACTTTGGTCTCCACGGGCTTAGACAGCCTCGGCGAATCCCGGAACCGATCCGGAAAGACCGTCGCGCTGTCATAGCCGGTGAGGAAGAGGAACGGCACGTCTCGCGCGGCGAGGTGCTCGGCCAGCGGAAAGCTGCGTTCGCCCTGTAGGTTGACGTCGAGCACCGCGCCATCCAGCTCGACGCCATCGATCTGCTCGAGCGCCTGTTGGACCGAAGGCGCGGGCCCCACGACATGGCAGCCTGCATCGGTCAATTCGTCGGAGAGGTCGAGCGCAACCAGGAAAGCGTCCTCGACGACGAGGATTCGCAGGCCCGATAATGGAGCGCTCTTGTTCATGCGTAGCCGGGCAGCGGCTCGAAGGCTTCGGTTCGGGCAAGGGGGATTTCAAGCAGGCACTCCAGGCCGGTGGGCCGGAAGTTCAATTCGACACTCCCCCTCAGCTCGTACTCCAAACTCTGCTGGATGAAAGTGGTTCCAAAATTTCTGCGGGATGGCTCTTCCACGGCCGGACCGCCGAGTTCCTTCCAGCTGATCGAAAGCATGCCCGGCTTCACCACGTTCCAGGAGACCTCGACGCGTCCGGTCTCGGCGGAAAGCGCCCCATATTTGGCGGCGTTGCTGGCAAGCTCGAAGAACACCATGCCGAGTGCCGCCGCCGTTGCCGCATCGAGGTGGAACGGCCGGCCGTGAACGACTAGGTTCTGGCGTCCCGTGCTGCTGTAGGGGGAAAACGTCGCCCTCAGCAGTTCCTCGAGGTCGGCGTCGCCCCAATTGTGGGAAGACAGGACCTCATGCGTGCGCGCCATCGCGTGCAGTCGCTCATGGAATGATGTCGCGAATTCCCCCATTGAGCTTGACGAGCGGATCATGCGCGAGGTCAGTGCGGTGATCGTGGCTAGGATGTTCTTCACACGATGCTGCAGCTCGTGCAGCAGCCTCTCCTGAGCGCGCTCGGCCTCCTTATGGTTCGAGACATCGACCAGGGCCGCAATAGCGCCCCGAACCCTGCCGGACTCGTCAAACAGCGGATTGGCCGACATCATCACGTCGATGCTTGAGCCGTCCCCCTGCGCGATTCGGGCTTCGTAGCCGGGGACGGGCTTGCCCGTTCGCATCGCCTTCTGCAGCGGCTGCTCGTGCGTTTCCACCACGGAGCCGTTCACCATCAGCGGCAGGACCGCCGGCACAGTGCTGAGCTTGCCGTCCGCGGCGCGCCGGCCGGCGAGCTCGGCCGCGCGGCGATTGGCGCGGATGGCATCGCCGTCGTCGTCTTCGGCGATCAAGATGCCGACAGGCACAAGATCCAGAACAGTCTCCAGGCTTTCGAGGCGGTTGCGCAGGTCGTGCGACAGCGCGCCGATCTTTTCCTCCGCCTGCGCGATCTGGGTAATGTCGACGAAGGTGACGACGACGCCGGCGATGACATTGTCCACGGTGCGGTAGGGCATCACGCGCATGATGTAGCGCTTGGCGCTTTCGATGACTTCCACCTGCCTTTCTATCGTCCCCAGCCGCTGCAGCACCTGCTCCATGTCTGCCTGCAGCCGGTCCGCGGCAAAGCGCGGCCGCACATGCGCGAGCGGCCGGCCGACATCGCTTTCGACCAGCCTGAACAGGTCCCGCGCCGTCGGCGTGAAGTTCTTGACGCAAAGATCGCGGTCGAGGAACACGGTCGCGATCTGCGTGCTTTCGAGCAGGTTGGACATGTCGTTGTTGGCGCGGCTGAGCTCGTCGACGCGGATGTTGAGCTCGGCATTGACGGTCTGCAGTTCCTCGTTGATCGATTGCAGTTCTTCCTTCGAGGTTTCCAGTTCCTCGTTCGAGGACTGCAGCTCCTCGTTGATGGAGGACAGTTCCTCGTTGGAGGACTTCAACTCCTCGTTGGACGATTCGAGCTCCTCCGTCGTGATCTGGAGCCGCTCCTTGGTCTCCCGCAGCTCCTTTTCGAGCTGACTGACATTGGCGCTTTCGACATCGTCGGTCGTGTGGACGGGCTCGTCCTCGGTCTCCGCCTTGATGCCGCCGATGTCCCGGAAGACCAGCATGTAGAGTGGGTCCGTCCCGCCCTCGGCCGGCAGCGGCTGCACGGCGAGGCTGATCGTCTGGCGGCCGCCATTGGTACCGACGTTGATCTTGTTCTGAACCGCCACCTGGCCGGTGCTGACGGCTTTGTGAAGCGCAGCCCTTAGATCCATGCGCAGCCCGCGCCGCGCCATGGAAAAAACGTTGTGGTCGGGAGCACCGGCCGCGAGCTCGAGGTATTTGCCCGTGCCTCCGGAACTGTGCATCAGTTCGCCCGCCGCGTTGATGACCACATAGGCCGGCGCATAGCGCTCGACGAGAAAACGCTCGGCGACTTCCTGCACAGTTCCTGTCGTCGTCCGTTGCCGCACGGCCGGCGCAGCCTGTCTGGCCGCGGCGGCAAGCGGGAATTCCGGCAGCCGTTGCGCAGCGACGCCGCTGCGCTTCTGGAAGATACGGCTCGCCTTGTCGACGGTCGAGAACAGGCGCGCATGGCGCGTGACGTTCTCAGAAGATCCGAGAAAGAGATAGCCGTTGCTGCGCAGCGCGTAATGGAAGATCGGGATGATCTTTTCCTGCAGTTCCGGCCCCATATAGATCAAGAGATTGCGGCACGCGACCAGGTCGAGCTTGGAAAACGGCGGATCGCGTAACAGATTGTGCGCCGAAAACAGGCAAGCCTCTCGCAAATCGGCGGAAACGCGGTAGGTGCCGTCCTCGCGTGAGAAGAACTCCTTTAGCCGCTTCGGCGCCACGTCGCTCGCCATCGTTGCCGGGTAGCGCCCGGCGCGCGCCACTTCCAGCGCGCGCTCGTCGATGTCGGTGGCGAAGATCTGCAGGTTGGGAGAAGCGGCGCCGCGCGGCGCGTTCTCCTTCAGAAGCATAGCGATCGAATAGGCTTCCTCTCCGGTGGCACAGCCAGGCACCCACACCCTGATCGTCTCGTCGGGCTTTCGGTTCTCGAAGAGCTTGGGGACGACGAAGCGTTCGAGCGCATTGAAAGCCTGCGGGTCCCGGAAGAAGCTGGTCACCCCGATGAGCAGGTCCTGGAACAGGAGATCGACCTGCTGCGGCTCGTCGCGCAACCTGTCGTAGAACGCGGTGGGATCGTCGATCTGGAGCACCTGCATGCGCCGCTGGATGCGCCTCAGGATGGTGTTGTCCTTGTAGCCGCTGAAATCATGGCCCGTGCGCACGCGAAGCAGCGCCGCGATGCGCGAAAGCTGCTCGGCCACGTCGCGCTTGCGTCGGTCGCGCTCACTTTCGTCGCGGGTGGCGTGGCTGAAATAACCAACCAGCTTCGTCGCCATTTCTTCCGCCGGAAGCACCATGTCGATCATGCCGCTCTGCACGGCGCTGCGCATCATGCCGTCATATTCGGCGCCTGCCTGCGCAAGCGTCAGCCCGCCGTGCTCCTTGATCGCCCTCAGACCGATGGTGCCGTCGCTGCCCGTTCCGGAAAGAATGATGCCGGCCGCATCCTCCCCTTGATCCTGTGCCAGGGACGTGAAGAAATCATCGATCGGCGTCCGTTTGGAGCGCATGGCGGCCATCTTGGCTACATGAAAATGCTGCCCCTCAGTGGTTACCGAGACACCGGGCGGCGTTACGTAGATGTGGTCGGGCTCGATCTCCAGGCCCTCGGCCGCGGTTTGCGTTTCAATCGCGGTGGAGCGCTGGATGATCTTGGCCAGAACGCTTTCATGCTCGGCGTCCAGATGCTGGATCACTACAAAGGCAAAGCCGCTGTCGGCCGGCACTTCCGGAAAGAACTTCTGCAACGCCGCGATGCCGCCCGCCGAGGCGCCGATGCCGATGATGGGGAATGGCGCGGCTTCCCTCGCGCCACCGCGCGAGCTAGCCTTCGCTTTCCTTGCCGTTGCCTTCGTCGCCGCCTGCGCCATTGTCTGCTACCCGTGCCCGCCTGCTTTCCAGGATGCGCTCGATCACAGCTGCATCCGCTTCGTATTCCTTCGCGCGCCGGCCAATCTCGCTGGCGAGTTTGGAGCGATTCTGCGCCTTTTCCCGCTCTGCTCTCCGCCTGGCAAACTCTGCCCGCTGCTGATGCGACCGCAGCAGGCTCCACAGAATCTCATCCGCCTCGCTGGCCTGCGCCTCCATCACCGCGTCGGCGGTGAAAGCATGCCCGGTATGGCACCGATAGCGCAGCATGTCACCGTCTTCGATCTCCCACAGCGGCCCATGGCATTCCGGGCATGTAAACACCGACAGTTCGCCAAGTCGATCTGGTTCTTTCATGGTGGAATGCTCCTGCGCGGCGATGGCCGCTTCCAACCGCACGCCTGACGGCGCCGGTAAGGTTTCGCCCGCCGGCTCGGCCGCCAGCTTCGTCAGCAGGCCGCCCAGTCTGGCGGCGGGTTCGCAATGATCGATTTCGACATAAAGCTGCGCGCTTTCCACCATGGACGGCACCAGCGCGTCTTTCGGGTGCTGGATCACCGCGAGACCGCCGACCGCCTTGATCGCCCGCAAGCCGGCGGTGCCGTCGGAAAGCGAGCCCGACAGCAGCACGCCGATGACGCTTGCGCCGAAGGTCAGCGCTGCCGAGCGGAACAACGGGTCGATCGACGGCCGGGCCAGGTTCTCACGCGGCCCACGCCGCAGCATCATGTGATCGCCGTGGAGGAGCAGGTGGAAGCCGGGCGGCGCGACATAGATATTTCCCATCTTGAAGCACGCGCCGTTCTTGGCGACAGAGGCCTTCAGCGCTCCCGCGCGATCGAGGATTTCGGGCAGATAGCTGATCTGGCCGACATGAAGCACGATGAAGACGGCCGCCGGCAGATCGGCGGGAAGGTCGCTCACGATCTTCCTCAGCGGCTCGACGCCGCCCGCCGACGCGCCGATGACGATGATGCAGCGATTGCGCGCCTCTCCTTGCCGCGAACTCGTCTCGGCCTCGCGGGCAGGTGAGATTCGGTTTCGAAAGTCGGCCATGGCACCCCTATCGGGTCGCCCCCCGGCCCATAACACAATGGGCGAAGGCAGGACTCTGTTCCATGGGCGGCGCACGCAACGATCGCCGGATCGGCAACAGCACGAACGGGTCTCGGCCGAACATGCGCAATGGGGTGCCGGCCTGCTTCCCTCGGGCCTCCGCAAGGACCGGTCGCCTGTCCGGCTGTCATTCGAGCCCCACGGCGGAACATTTCCATGCCCTTCCGCCGCGCGAGATTTGAAGGAACCAATAGCGCCAAGCATTTGTTTTCTCAGTTCAGGTTCGGCGGTGGGCTCCGCAACAAAGGGAGAGAGCCATGAAGGTCGGCAGTTGCATGACAAAGGACGTTGCCGTCGCGAATCCCGAACAGTCGATCCGCGAGGTGGCGCTGATGATGGGCAAGCTCGACGCCGGCGTCGTGCCTGTCGGTGAAAATGACCGGCTGGTGGGGATGATCACCGACCGGGACATGGTCATCCGCGGTATAGCGCTGGGCAAAGGTCCCGATACCAAGGTGCGCGATGTCATGAGCCAAGAGGTAAGATATTGCTTCGATGACGAAGACGTCGATCATGTTCTTGCTAACATGGGAGACTTGCAGGTGCGCCGGCTCCCGGTTCTGAACCGAGACAAACGGCTCGTTGGCATCATCTCCCTTGGAGACCTCGCAAGAAAGGGTGAGACACGGGAGGCTGGAGAGGCTTTGAGCGGCATTTCGGCGCCAGGCGGTGTTCATTCGCAGACCGCCCATTGATGACAACGACGATCGTCGGTTGACGCCCGCCGGGCGTGACTGGGTTGCGGCGGCCACATTGCGGCTTCGCAACCTGATCACGTCCTGCGGACCGACCGCTGGCGATGTCAGCCTAAGCCAACGCTGTCTGGCCCAAAGCCTGATCTCTTTAGGCAGAGGGTCGCGCCTAGTGTTGCGTTCTCCGGCCATTGTTTGACGCTCACCTCCCCGTCTTTCCGACCTCCGGCTTCATAACCCGCCTGAGGTCGGCCCGGCTACCGCTGCTCACCGAATAGGCGCGCGTGATTTCGGCGCCGAACAGAAAGATCTGAGCCGAGTAGTAGACCCATAGCAGCACCACCATCAGCGCGCCGGCGGCGCCATAGGAAGTTGCGATCGAACTGCTGCCGATGTACCAGCCGATCAGCGACTTGCCGATGGTGAAGAGAAGCGCGGTGACCAGCGCACCGACAGCGACATCGCGCCATTTGAGACTGCGGTCCGGCAGGACCTTGTAAATCGCCGCGAAGAGCAGCGCGATCAACGCGAACGAAACGATCGTATTGATCGAACTCACAATCAGTTCGCCGAACGGCAGGTGTTGGTTGATGACATCGGCCAACAGCGAGATGGCCGTGCTCGCCGCGAGCGACACGAGCAGCATGAAGCCGAGCGCGGCGACGAGACCAAGGCTCGCCGCCCTCGCCCGCACCAAACGCGAGAGCGACATGGCCCTTGGCTCGACCTTCCAGATCTCGTTCAGCGACTGCTGCATCTCGCCAAAGACGCCGGAAGCTGTGATCAGGAGCGTCACCAGCCCGATAATGGTGGCAAGCGCGCCGGACCAGGGACGCGAAGCGGTCTCGATCGTCGCCTTCAAGAGGTCGGCGCTCTGCGGACCCATCACGCCCGATATCTGGGCCGATAGCGCGAGTTGGGCGGCGTCCTTGCCGACGACGAGACCTGCGACCGCCACGACGATGAGAAGGATCGGCGCAAGCGAGGTGGCGGCATAAAAGGCAATCGCCGCCCCATGGCTCAGCGCGTTGTCATCCATATAACCGCTGACGCTTTCCTTCAGCAGAAGCCAGGCTTCCTGAAGCCAGCCGATCTTCGATTTCCTGTCTTCCGCCATGCGCTCGACACCGAACTGAAGCGGGCCGGGTGGGACAAGAGCTCGACTGCCTTTTCGTTGGCCAGGATGTGAAGCCGGAAAAACCACCCTGTTCTCTTTGCCACCAGGTCCGGCTGACGCGGCCCGCAGAGATCAATGACGCCGCGGGCGGGAGGTTCCGATCTGTTCGATGTCTCGGCGGGACGTCACGCTGCTTGATTGCGATGTTCCACACTCGGACAGAAGTCGGAGAGGCTGACACCTCTAAACCTACGCTTTGCTGCATCATTTGATTGGGCCGGCGAGCATGGTCCCTTCCTTGCAGACCAGAATTAATAGCGCAAGTCCGGGCCAAGGTTGGCGAATCTAACGCCCTGAGCCGCCCGGTGCCATAAAGGTGGCGAAGTCACGTCCAGAGGACGGCAGGAAAATAGCCGGAACGCCTCGCCCGCCAGACCGTTATCGGCAATGGCCCTTGCAGATGACATTCAAATGGCACGACAGCACGTTCGACAAGGCCAGCGACACATCGCCGAGCAGCGGGGTCGTATTGCCGAACTGGAGCGCCTCGGGTTGTCGGCCGACAAAGCGCAAGAATTTCTAGAAGTCCTCGAAAGCTTACAGTCCTTCCACGACTTGCACCTGTCGAGGTTGCTGGAAACGGCACAAAGGGGTGGACGCAGCCTAGATGCGCCTCACTTCGTTGAGCCGTAGCCGCGCCTTCTGCTCTTCGGCGTAGCTGAGCGCATGGGCCTCCACATCAAAGGACCGAACGCGGTCACGCAGTCCCGTCTCTTCTATCAAAACGTGCCATTCGTCGCCGGCTTTCTTGATGGAAACGGTGCCGCGCTTGGCCCCGGGCAGCTTCGTGGCGAGTAGTAATTTTCTTGAACGGTCAATCGATGCTCTGGTTTGAGCAATCACGTTCCTGTCATGCTCGGATTGGAGCGGCCGTTCGTATATGGGATCGTCGGACATGGCACGTCTCCGGCCTTTGCTGCAGACGGGAGCGCGGTAGCTGTTCTCTCAGGCCGGCTTCCCTTGCCAGTCGCCGGCGATGATTGTGATTATAGGAACGATGATAAAAAACGCCAAGTCCCTTGCTGGGCGGGACGCTGTTGCAGGCTGGTGGCCGACAACCGGTTTAATGAGCTCATGAAGGCCGCCGTCCTCCAGGAACAAACCCCGGATTGGTGCGTATTGGCTGAACAGCCCGGTCCAGATGGGGGCACAATGTCAACTCGCAAGAAGCGCCACACCCAAAATGCATTCTCGCTTTGTGGAGACTTGATGTTGGCACCCGCTGTCGTCGCCATGCGCCTTCCGCTGATTGCTTTGGATGCAAGCAGCCGCGCCCCGAAAGGGATCGAGGCAATGCTTGCGGTCAACGAGAAGGCGCTCGCCTTCGCCGAAGGCATGGCCGCCGCGCAATTGGTTATCTTACGATCGGCTTTAAGGTCTTGGCCTGAAGTTCTATCCGGCCGGAGCCCGTCTTTTCTAAGCGGCGGTGCGCTGAAAGAGTCCATGGTCGCAGCACTCAAACCTGCCGGCCGCCGCGTCCGAACAAATTTCAACCGGCTCTCCAAACCGGGCTGATTGGGGCCAGATTGATGTTCTGGCCCGAAGCGGTCGCGGACCGCCGGCAATCGAGCTTTCTGACGACGGCAGTTGAGGCTGCCGGCCGTGGCACACATGCCCGCATCGATCGGCGCTTGGAGTGTCCAGCCGTCATGTTGGCAATTGAAGGCAAGTTCGGCCTTTTGGCTGAATTTTGATTTATTAGTAGATGCGCATATACTCGTTTGCCGGCATCGTGTTCCCTAAGCCCCTGCCGGCCAAGGCCCGGTGGCCACCCCATAGCCACCCAAGGCTACCGGGCCACCTGCCCCGTCCTCTAGGCGCACAAGGCTGCCCTGCAATCGCCCTCGCTATGGCCAGCGAAATGGAAGACCCGGAACAACCCTCGTCGCTCCAAGTTCGGGTCGCTGTTTGGAGCGATCATGAAGACATACCGAGTTGAAGAGATGGCTGGCGACCAGGTGGTGGCTTATCACGTTGCCAATGCCCGTGCCCCTTGGGAGGCTGCTCAGAAAGTCACCGGCAAAGACGTCTTGGCGAGACGGGATGAACATTTCTGGGTGCGGGTGACCGATGAGGGAAACCGCGCAATTTATAAATATGCCTTCAGGCTTGACGCACCGGACTGCCTTTGAGGCTCCGTCCGGTCGGGCTTGGGAAAAGGAGGCGGCGCATTCGGGTCGGGGCAATCGACGCTTGGCACCTTTCCGCAGGGTGATGCGGGATCATTGCCCGCACCGCCATACCGCTCTACGAGTTTTGCGAATCCGTAGGCGAAGGCGGCGAGAAGCGCCAGGACAACCGCTATCCGAAAGGCCATTGGAGATTATACCCCGGTCGGCCTGCGGATAGTAATCACTACTGCTATCCCGGCGAGCCGCCGGCCAGGCTGAATTAGCCGGATCCGCAGAAGAGCCCGCCGCACCTCCTCCGCGAGCGGGCTCTTTGCGTCGGGGTCAACCCGACCAAGGCGCGCTCGACCGTCCCTGTTTGCCGGGAGCTGCGCCCGGAAGGCGAACTGCAGCGGCACAGAATTGTTCCAAGACAGACAAGAGAGCCCGGCCGCCTGGGGTCGAACGGGCTACGCCTCCGCGCGGCGCGGTGAACCTCGGCCGGAGACACACGCCGCGCGACCCAACCGGGACGATTGGCAGAATGTTCCCTTCCGCCGATGCGACAGAAGTCCGAGAGGCTGACGCTTTGGTCCCCATGCTGAAACTTAAGCCTCGCTGCATCATTTGAGAGAGCCGGTGAGGAAGTGCGTCACCTTCCTGGTCGGTAGCAGCTAGATAGATGCCCGCCATTTCCTGCCTGGAGTGACGGGCATCGTCCTTATCGGGACGCTGCGCCGTTCACGAGCGAGACGACGATCACGGCCGTAACGGCGGACAGGCGGTCACGCTTGACTAGGACGGGCTTTTCATAAGTGCGCTTCATGGCGAATCCCCCTTGCTGAAGTTGGCTCGCCGATCTGGCTGAGGCAGCACCCGACCGTCATTTAAAAAAGATGTAGGTCCGGAAGTAGCGACGAAAGCGCCGAAGCACGAGGAAAGCGGCGCTGCTCGACGACAAGGCCATAGAAAAGAAAAGCCCGCCGACCAAAGCCGACGGGCCATCTTCCCTCAAAACTGTGCGCCCCTTTCCCAGATGGTCCGCCCGATTCCGGGAACCCCGCACAAGCGTTTCCTAATACAGTCGCCCCCAAAGGGCTGTAGCCCAGCGGCAACAATGACGAATATTCACAAGGGGCGGGCGGCAGGCAGTCCAGTCCGTTCAGACCGTTACCTCCCTAAAGGTAGCCTGGATAGCGAAACCAGTTCATTCTCGTCCACAATACCCGCCATGAAGTTGGCGATGATGCGAGAGGCCAGCGCCTCGCGCTGCTCCGTAGTTTGGCCATCATATTTCAACCGGTCGAAGACGCGGGCCAGAAATTCCAGCTCTTCCGGATCGAAAATTTCCGCTTCCAGTGCTCTTTGGCGGATCGCCATGGCGGTGAACTCCTATTCGTGCCTGGCTCTGCCGGCAGGCGTGCGCATGCGAACCCCAATGGGGAAACTCGAATTTGATTCAATATGGAACTCCCGTGAGCGTTCCCTTAGCGCGAGATCTAAAAGAAAGGCCCGCCCCTGATGGGAGCCAGGGAGCGGGCCTGCGGAGAATGGGAGGCTCCGCCCGGCGGCTGTGCACAGATCGGGAGGGAATTGCGCCGCCGCGCCCCAAACCTCTTCGAATGCGACGTGTTCCGCGATGGCGGAACATTTTCTTGGTGATCCGTTTGTCTCGGGCAGGAGGAGTGTTTCCGTACCGGTTGTCATCGGCATAGGCTTTGCCATCGTTCAAGCCTGCGCACGCTGACACACCCTCTGTTTCATTTCAGGACGGAATATGCTGGCATCAGCCTTGCAAATAGGATGATGCCGGTACCCTCCCGGGTCGGCACTCGTCGGGCTTGGGGCTGGGCTATGGGGCGGCGAGCCCGGCGAGTTCTCAAATACATTAGCAACTGCTTGTAGACATAGATGAACGGGCGGATAATCAGGCCACGCGCGTACGAGGAGCTTTGAGGGAATTCCAGCCATGCGACCGATCCTGCTGATCGTCGCCGCCCTTGCCGCGTTCTTCATCTGGGATGGCGTGGCGAACAAAGGCGCCTATCGAATTGCGCTGATGAAAACATAGACCAGTCCGAGCACTTCCCAGGTCTAGTGCGGGTTGGTTGAACCAATGATTTGAAAGCATTGTCGCTCCGGACGGAAGTCGGACATCCAAACGCATTGGTCCCAGTACTGAAACATTAAGCCCGGTTGGTAGAGCCGGCGGAATCCTTCAGTCGTCGGCGGAGAGAGGTCAGGTACCCGCCATACACTCCCCCGGGTGGCGGGTACCTGTTTGGGTTTTCAGCCGTCAAGCCGCCTTCGCGGTGCTGCTTCGCACATGAAGGGTATCGACCTACAAGTTCAGTGGACCAGAAAAGCCCGTCGCGCAATGGCGCAAGCGCGACGGGCTTCTGTTGCTTACGGAGTAGAGCGGCCGCACCCTGAATGGGAGAAAACGAGTGCGGTCGCATGTTACCAACCCGACCGCACCGTTCGGGTTCCATCAGCCTGCTCGAATATTAGCGCCAGCTTGAAGCCGTAATATTGGCTGCACTGATCCGGCTCGGCTTTATCCTTATGAATGCGTTCCGGCTATACAATCAGGGGTATATGCTCATTGGTCAGCCGGCGCCGTGTTGCGATTCCGAGCCCCCGCCGGTCAGGCCCGGCTCAATTCTGGCCTTTTTCGGCCAGAGAGCCGGGCCGCTCCGGACACCGGCGCGGTGTACGCCTTTTGGAGAACTACTTTCTTTGCAGACAGCAATTAAAGTATCTTGCAGGAAAGGAGTGCTAAAATGCCGAATGAGAGCAAAAGGCTTATTGAAAAGAATTCCGAAAAGCTTGTTTCAGAGGCCAACGCGCGCCGCGATTTTCTCAAGCAGGCTGGACGCTTTGCTGCGGTGACGCCTCCGGCCATTACATTGCTGCTCGGCACAAGCTTGAACTCCAAGGCGATTGCCAAATCGGGAGGAACACGTCCGGGCAATGGATGGGGTGACAAGAACCACGGTCACGTCGGTCCCAAGCCAAAGTTTCTTAGATCCGGCAACGGAAGGTCGCGGGGGGACAGCTATGGCGGCGGAGCCCATGGGGGCTCGAGGTCCGGCGATCCCAACTAGTGCCGTCGAGGAACGACCTCTTCCCGCTCTACTGAGGTTAGACAGGCCGGCGCATTGGTCGTTATGCTAGAAACAACTTGCCCGATGCATCATTTGGTAGGACCGGCGAGGAAATGCGTCACCTTCTTCGTCGGCAGCAGTGAAATAGATGCCCGCCATTCCTGGAATGACGGGCATCTGTTGCGTCTCTCGGCTAGAGCGCTCTCCCAGTGCTGCATCGCCTGAGGATCATTTCACACAAGCTCTTCCGAACGCGCTCATTTTGCTCAGAACCCGTCTACGCAAACTTCGGCTTTAGTGGACTTGTTCCAGCCGAGGGCACCAGGCTCGCTTTAGCGAACCTTCTCGAGTTCTTCCAACAGCTGGTCAGCGTCAGTTACACCGCGTCCAAAAAGGCTCATGACTTTGACCGCGACGTTTTCGCGCTCGTCCTTGCGTTCGATTTTGTGACTGGAGCAGTAGTCACTCACCGTCTTGGCCAGAATGTTGACCTCTGCAGGTTCAACTATACCGCATCCCGCACTTTTGGGCGGGACAGCATTGCGATTGCTTCCACGCATCGTTTACCTCACCCCGATACGCCACAACGGGGAAAGGATACACCCAAAAAAAGTCAGCTACGAGTCAATTGGATCGGACTGAGGTCCCGGGCAAATAGCCGATTGCCTCCATGCTGCGCTACCGAGCAACGGCCGCCCACCGAACTTCTGCCGGCGTCACTGCGCGGTCTGTGAATTTCGTCTCGGCAGGAGCCCTATCGGCTTGGTTCGCGCATGACATTATAGAGCAGCAGGCCGGCCAGTAACGACACGACTGCGCTTAGCATATCATCGCCGGTCAGCCCTGATGAATATGCGAAAGTTGATGCCAGCTCGGCCATCGTTCGACCCAAGGAGTGCGGGATTGCCCGAGGAGAACTTTTAGATGCCGCTAAAGTTCCTTGTGAGCGCTGGCGGGCTGTCTCCTCATGCCGCGAAGGTGTTTCGGGCTCGTATCGGGGGCAGTGTGAACGCCGTCAGAGACGGCACATTCATCTTCGGCCGGAAATCCATTCCCAAGCGGAGGAACGCTAGACCCGTTGCCGTGACCCGCCAAGGTTAGACAACGGGCCTAGCTATCGGTTCGCTTCTCAAGTCGGTGACACTGTCGCCGCAAACCGAACCCAACTCCAAAGCCCAGGGCAACGCCCGCCCAGTCATCTACGCAGTTCATTAGCAGGTCCGCAGTAACAAATGTTAATGGTACACTACTGGCTTGGCGAGAAAGGCGCCGCTGGAGGAAAGACTGACGCAAGCGACCTTGGCCCGTCGCAGCGCCCAAGGGATCCGCGCAACGGGCCAAGTAACCCGGCCTTCGGCTTTGTTGAGGCCGGTCCTCCCATCCTCCGCCGTGGCGGGCGGAGTGACGTTAATCCTGCACGAGCGAGCAGTCCGTTTTCGATAACTTTTGTTAGTCCCGCCTAAAATTGCCGCTTGCCACGCCTGGAACATTCCTGCGCGGCCGCTGTTATTCCCTGCCGGAGGAACAAGCGATGGCAGACGACAAGAGCAAGCGTGGTGGTAGTGACCGCAACCGGGTATCAGCGGACGATGACTACGAAGTCCGGCATTTCGCCAACAAGGTCGGGCTGACGGCGCAACAGGTTCGCGATCTCATCAAACAGCACGGCAACGACCGGAAGACCTTGGAACGCGAGGCCGAAAGGCTTCGCGGATGACCAAGAGCTCCAACGCAGCGGCGATCGCCGGGATCCACGCCAAATCATGAGCAGCGCAGCACGAGCCGCTTGAACTGGACGCTGAATAGCCGGTCAATCATCGTCATCGCTTGTTACGCGACGATATCGGAAGCGATTGCGGATGTGCGCGTTGAAAAAGCGGCCCTTGGCAAAGGCTGATCGGAATGCCGCGAACGTCTCCGGCGGCACCCCCTCGAACTCGTAGCGTTTCCCGCTGGTCACAAACCATACGGAAAGAATCCCTTTGGCCGGATCATATTCTGTTTTCTTGATCGAGGTGGATGGCATGGCACGGCACCCGGTGATCTGGCATAGAGCGAACGATCCGGCCGGCCTTTTGTTTCCGAAGCTAGTGAATGAGAGCCAAGTCTCGCAGCCGACGCCGCCGTCCCAGATGCGGACGGGCAGCGGCAGCGCGAGTGCCGCATTCCATGGCATCGAAAAAGCCCGCAGACCGGAGCCTGCGGGCTGAGTATTCTGGAGGTTGGTACCTGAGTGCGCAAACCTGGCAACGTGCGCAGCAGGCATCCAATCAACAAAATCCGACAGCGACCGTTCCCTAAAATTCTGGACCTCGGCCACCGGTCCCAGCGAATGCGGGACAAATGTCGTACGGGCCAACTCAAAAGTCGGGGGCAGGAAACATCTTGCCAGAAATTTCATTGGGTCGCGACTGGCGAGGATGAGCCCCTGCCACCCTCGAGGTCATTCCAACAGACGGAGAGTTCGCAAAGGTTGCCAGGCAGGCCGAGCGGCTGGGCGATAGCAGGTAATGGCAAATCAGTCTGTTCATCGGCCCCGCACTGTTCGAGGCTCTTATCCTCGGTCTGGCACTTAAGATTGGAACCACGGAGGCAATTATGATCGAAACTTCCAACGCCTTGACCACCAAGTTGACGGGTCTCCAAGAGAGGCTGCTGGCGGCCAACGTGAGCATGGATGACATGCAGGCATTCCAAAAGGTCGCCGACCTTATGGACAACGGTCGCGGCGGCATCGACGCCGACGATCTGATCGCGCTCTCCTTTGTCATGTCGGATGAGGCTGAGCGATCGCAGATGGAAACAGCGCCGGCGATCGAGCCTGCAGCCCAGAGGCAGCATCGGTCTGTCAGCCGATCCCGCGGCGCGAAAGGGACGGGCTACATCGTTCCGCGCAAGGCGGGCTGAACGCGCCCCTATCCGGGTTAATTGCTGGCTGCCTTGGCTTTCAATCGGATTTGCCCGAGTCTTCAAGTCCGACGATTGCAGCCAGTATGGCATCGTAAGCGCTCCCGATCTCCTCTTCAATCTCATGCTCGGAAACACCTGCGGCCTTCGCATCTGCAAAGAGCTTGGTCGTCAATTCCGCGACGGAAATGATGTCAGCGCCGACGCTGCCGCGCATCACGTTGTTGGTAATCCATTCGCCAAAGAATTCGGCCCCGCGTTCGCTCATAGGCGATGCCGCGCCTTCAGAAAATGAGCCTCTCGAAGCAGGGAATTCCAATCGGTCCCGATCAACTCGATGAGCTCGCGGGCTTGCTGTTCGGTAATGTCTGCCTCCCTGGCCAATCGGCCGGCCAGGATCTCAACGGCACCATCATGCGAGTCGCCTTTGTCGGTGTGCTCGTTCATGGAAACCTCCTAGCCTTGAAACTGTCGAAAGGCCGACAGGTTCAGGCTGTACCGAAAAATCCTGAATTCCTTCGGACTCTTCCCGGCGTCTGCGACTGCCTGGCCGGCCGTTTGGCTAGTCAGGTTGTCCGGGCAGCCGTCAGGCCGGATTACCAAGACGGCCGGCGGATCGAGAACCGCCTTCTTCATGAAGACCTTCACATAGGCGGCCGCGGTCAATAGCCCCCAATGATCGGCAGGATCTCGCCGGTGATGTAGCTGGAGCATTGCGGCGAAGCGAGAAATACATAGGCAGGCGCGATCTCTTCCGGCTGGGCTGGCCGTTTCATCGGGGTCTTTGCGCCAAACTGCGAGACCTTCTCCGCTTCCTTCTCCGACGGGTTAAGCGGCGTCCAAACCGGCCCCGGCGCCACGGCATTGACGCGAATGCCCTTGCTGATCAGGTTACCAGAGAGCGCCCGGGTGAAGGCGTGAATGCCGCCCTTGGTCATGGAATAATCGATGAGTTCCTTCGAGCCTTCGATGCCGGTGACCGACCCGGTGTTGATGATGGCCGAACCCGGCTTCATATGCGGAACGGCTTCCTGGGCCATGTGGAAGTAGCCGTAGAGATTGGTCTTCAGCGTGGTGTCGAAGTGTTGCTCGGTGAGGTCGGCGAAATCGGTCGAATGCACCTGGAAGGCAGCGTTGTTGACGAGCACGTCGAGCCTGCCGAAGGCCTTCAGCGTCCGCTCCACCGCCTTGTGGCAGAAGGTCCGCCTGGCCACGTCGCCGCGCATGATGATGCAGCGCCTGCCTTCGGCCTCGACTGCCTGCTTTGTCGTCTTCGCGTCGCGATCCTCGCTGAGATAGGCGATGGCGATATCCGCCCCTTCCCGGGCGAACAACACGGCAACTGCGCGGCCGATGCCGGAATCGCCGCCGGTGATCAGCGCCACCTTGCCTCCCAATTTGTTCGACCCCTGCCAGAACGGCGCGTCGTAGAGCGGCGCGGGCTCGATCGCCCATTCCTCGCCGGGTTTGGGATGATGCTGCTTCGGGAAAGGCGGCACTGGGTATTCCCGTGCGCCGGCCTGCATGGCGCCTTGTGATTTGGATTTGCCGTTCGACTTGGCGCGATCGGTCGCGTCGACCTTGCGTTGCACGCTCCGCTGCTTGCTGGCCGCCTGCTCGGAGGTGGATTTGGTCCGCGGGGCCGATTTCATCGGTGTGGCGGAGTCGGTCATCCTGGCGGATTTCGTCGGCATCGGTGTCTCCTTCGCTTTCGAGGGACAACGCACGCGAACAGAAAAGGTTGGCCTCGCTCCGAAGCTGCCGGCTCTCAATCCGGACATCGGTCGCGACATCCGTCGGGACCTCAATCACGGCCGCCACAACCTCCGGCGCCGCTCGCCGGGACAGCGATCAGTAGGAGCAGGTTTTTTGACCGCCACGGGCCGGCTGAATGCAACTACCCGGCGGCAGCTTCGTTTTATGCGATCTCAAACAGGCGGTAGCACCATGAAATCCTTTCGGACCGATAATCCCTTGGCGGCGGCGCCGACCCCGGACCTCTTCGTCGGGGCCGCCCGGCCTGTGTGCGAATGGCTAGGACGGTGAAAGAGCCTTGAGCAGATTCCTGCCCCTCACCATCCACTTCGTCAACGGCGGCACGATGATGGTGTCGTCGATCGCTGACGCCAAGAAGGCGCTTGGCCGGAAATGGAAGAGCAAGGACTCACCAGCCTATCGCAAGGCGGTCCGGCTGGTGGAAGACGCGACCAATGGGATTTGCCGGCCGGCAATCGCCTTTGCCGCCTTCAAGAAGGCGGCCGCCGAGCAGGGTCTGCTGGAGCATGCGGGTCCCAGTGCAGCGCTCAGCATGCTCGACCAACTTTCGTCTCGCAACGGCAAGGGCACGCCGAAGTAACGCTCGCGCACCTCGGCTCGTCGTCCCAGCTTCAAAAAATATTTCGTGGGAACATCGGTCGATCCCACCGGTTTTGTTTGGTCAAGAAAGTCGAACGAAGGAGACGTCGATGGCAAAGAAAAGTTCGTCCGGCGCGGCGAACGGCTTGGAAAGCCTGTTCGTGGATGGCCTGAAAGACCTTTATTATGCAGAGAAAAAGATCCTGAAGACGCTGCCTAAGATGGCCAAGGCGGCGCAGTCACAGGAAGTGGGCGCGGCCTTCGAAAAGCATCGCACCGAGACTGAAGCTCAGGTCGACCGGCTCGAGCAGGTTTTCGAAATGCTGGGCAAGCCGGCGCGCGGCAAGACGTGTCCCGCGATCGATGGCATCATTGAAGAGGGTTCGGAGATCCTCGAGGAATACAAGGACGAGCCGGCGCTCGACGCGGGCCTTGTGGCTGCCGCCCAGGCGGTCGAGCATTATGAAATAGCGCGCTACGGCACGCTGATTGCCTGGGCGGAGCAACTGGGCCTGAAAGACGCCCTCCCCTTGCTGCGCGACACCCTCAAGGAAGAATCCGCTACCGACGAGACACTTAGCAAGCTCGGCGAAAGCGGTGCGAACAAGCGGGCCATGCAGGCGGCCGCGTAAGGCGCCCGATAAACGCTTATTCGCATGCCAAAAGTCGACTTGGCGACGCGGCCCCGGTCTCTTTGACCGGGGCCGCGATTAATGACGGGGCCCGCCTCCTCGCGAAACGCTGCAAGTTTTTTTCAGCGGAGCGGTCGCCTTCTTGGCGTCGCGCCGCCTTCAGTTGACTTCTTGCCGGTACCCAGCGCCGACCGACAGGATAGACCGCTCCACCACGGTGCAGTTCATCCGGTACGATATCGTCAGGCTCGCTTGGCGGGAAATTTCGTCAGGGTGAAAGTCCGGAGTTCAACATTGGAACAAGCATTCAATCGGCTCGCGGAGAATGTCGCCCATGCCGCGGGCCGTGCATGGGCCTTCGTCTTGTGCGTGGTTTCGGTGGTCCTCTGGGCCATTGCCGGCCCGGCCTTTCATTATTCCGAGACTTGGCAGCTGATCATCAACACCGCGACGACGATCGTTACTTTCCTGATGGTTTTCCTGATTCAAAACACCCAGAACCGCGACGGCGTGGCCATTCAGGCGAAGCTCGATGAGCTCATTCGCTCAGGCCGCGCAAAAAACGACTTCATCGGCATCGAGCATCTCACGGAAGCGGAGGCCCAAGAATTCAGAACCAGGTGTGCCCAAACCAAGACCGCCAGCAAGGGGACGATCGCATCTCACGCCGAAAGCCGCCCTGCCTAAAACATGTCTTCCGAAAGTGGAAACCGGCTTCGGGACCAAAACATGCGTGACGCGCTTTAGTCGCCACGATGCTTGTTGTGGCCGCTTTCCTGATTCTTGCCGCGAAGCATGTTGCGATCATCGGGGTCGACGAGGTCGGGCGTGTCGCTCCTGAGGTCCGAACCTTTCCGCCGCGCTTCGCGCTCCGCGGCCGGCTGCTTCAGCTCCGCCTTGGCGTCGAATTCCTCGGGCGCGTTCTTCGTGTTCTCACGTTCTTCCAGGATGCGCACTTGCTGGTCATGGGTTCTGCGTCCGCTCATCGGTTCCTCCTGTTCTTTCGTCGGTAACGGCAGTTGGGCTCGATCGTTCCGAACATGCGCAAGAGCGACCCGTCTGATCCTCGTTGTAACCGCTCAGACGAAAGACGCGCCAACGCAAGCTCCGCCAGAGGAACATTGGCAGACGGCGGCCGTTCTCAGCTCGAAGGAGGCGGCTCATGAGTGCAACCAAGGAGTTCTTTCGAAGCTGGCTCGAGGAGAACCTCGGGAACTTGCCTGCCGACACGCAAGTCAGCGTTCCGGTGCTTGTGCGACAGTTCGAGCAGGACGCCGACGCCGCGGGCTACGGGCACGAGGTTCGCGAGGAGGAAATCGGCAATATCGAAGATGCAATCGAACGGGCGCTCGACATGACCGCCGAGCAGGAGGACCCGACAGAATCAAATCCGCGGAAAGAGACCTCGCTTGCCCCGGTCATTGAAGCTCTCGAGGAGTCGGAACCGGCACAGGCGGAAGACCATGAGGATCGGGACTGACCAACTGCCGCACGGGATAGCCGGAACAAAGAGACAGCTCGCCTGTTGGGCTGCTTCTGAACAGATCGGCACGGTGATCCGCCGACGTGGCAGCCAGATAGGTAAGTAAGCCAATGACGAAGCATTCTGCAAAGGCCGATCCGTCCAAACTGGGATCGGACAGTGACCGGGCGAGCGAGCAAGGCACAAAGCGAACAGATAAGCGTCTGCCGCAGGAAGATCCTGTCGAGGGCGCGCGTGACACGGTGGAACGCGAGCTTGAACGGCAAGATCGACCGGTCGACGCTGAGGGAAGAGAGCGCGAACGCAGGGCTCTCCAGGAACAGGTCGATGAGGAGACGAAGCTGCCTCAGAAGGGCTCGGCCTGAAAGCTCCTTCGTTGGAAGCCAGCGCCTGGGTACATCCGCCGCTTCTCTCAACAGCGGCTTGTGCCATGGCTCCGTAGCAGCACGGGATCATGCCTGACATCGCCACGTTCAACGACGTGGTCCTCCTCCTTGCCGCGGCAGCGGTCGGGCTTGCCCTCTACAATGGCCTGCGAGCGCGGCGGGCGTTACGAGGCCGACGTTTTGGACGCTTCGTCGAAGTCGACGGAGCGCGGCTGCACCTGATCGAGGACGGCCAGGGCATGCCGCTGTTGTTGCTGCATGGCAACGGCTCTTCGGCCGAGGATTTCACGACAAGCGGCATCGTCGACAAAGCGGCCGCAGACTATCGTGTTCTGGCTTTCGACAGACCAGGCTTCGGCAGGAGCTCGCGCCCGATCGGCAGGATCTGGTCGGCCGCCGCCCAGGCCGATCTGATCGATGCCGCGGCCGCGAAACTCGGAATTGGACGCTATATTGTTCTTGGCCACTCTTGGGGTGCCGCGGTTGCGCTCGAGATGGCGCGACGGCGCCCAGGGCGCGTTGCCGGGGTCGTACTTGTCTCCGGCTACCACTATCCATCGCCAAGGTTCGAACTCGCCTTGTCGGGGTTGCCGATCTTGCCTTTGATCGGAACGGCCTTCCGCCACACCTTGCTGCCGCCGCTGGTCAGGCTTGGCTGGGCTTGGTCAATGCGAAAGATATTTGGCCCGGCGCCGATCTCGGCGGCATTCACCGCAACGACGAGGGAGTTGGCGAGCCGCCCCTCGCAACTGCGGTCCATCGCGGCGGAGTCCTTCCTGATGTGGATCGCAGCGGCGTTTGCAACGCCTCGGCACCACGACATTTCCGTTCCCGTTGGGATAATCGCCGGCGCCGGCGATCAGCTTTTCGACGCGCCGGCCGAGGCGTTTCGGCTGCACGCGGATCTCGGCAACTCGGTAGTCGACGTCGTCCCCGATGCGGGGCATATGGTGCACCTGACAGCCCCGCAGGCGGTGCTCGCCATGATAGACAAGATCGCCGCTCTTTCGACCACCGAGGACGCGCAGCTGAGCGACCGATAAGCGGCAGTGCCGTGCAACCGGCCTTCGACGGGGAACCTTCCGATCTGCGCCGCTTTATCTCCATGTTCGAAGCAGCAGCAGTGAGAGGAAGCATTGCGCAGCATTGCTCGGCGGAAACTGCCTTTACTGCAGGTGCTTGCACTGACACTTGCTTCCTGCTCCTCGTCTGAAACCGTCGAACAGCAATCGAAGCGTGCCGCCTCGATCGCGCAAGCGGCGGTGCTGGTGACCGATGCGTGGCTTTCGGGCGCGGCGCCGTCCCACTACGCGTCCTCTGCTTTGCAATCCTTCGCCGGGACACTCGCCGATGCCGGCCGGCAAGTGGAATCGGCCTCGCCCTCCGATCCTGCGAAGCGAGACACGCTGAAGGCGGCGGTCAGCCGGCTGTCCACTGCCGCAAGCGGGGTGGAGAGCGCGGTCGAGGCCGAACAGCGGGCGCAGGCCAGCCAGGCACGCAATGAGCTTCGCGCCGCGCAGGCGGATCTTGCCACGGCCTATCGCGGCTATTTCGCGCCGCAACGATGAAGAAGCTGCTGGAAATTTCGCTTGGCGTCGTGACCAGCGTCGGGGGCTTCCTGGAGGTCGGTTCGATGGCGACGGCGGCGCAGGCCGGCGCCCTGTTCGGCTTCCAACTCATCTGGGCGATCGTGCTCGGCACCATCTGCATCATCTTCCTGGTCGAGATGGCCGGTCGCTTCGCCGCCGTGAGCCATCACACCATCGCCGACGGCATCCGCGAACGCTTCGGCTTCAATGCTTTCCTTTGGCCGCTGCTTGCAGTCCTTCTGGTCAATTTCCTGGTCCTCTCCGCAGAAATAGGCGGGGTTGCCATCGCTGCCGAGTTTGCCACCGGGATCAGCTTTCAATGGTGGGCATTGCCAGCGGCTTTCCTCGCGTGGCTGCTGCTGTGGAAAGGCACGTTCGGCCTCATCGAGAAAGGCGTATCGATGCTTGGCTTGATCACGCTCTGCTTCGTCGTCGCAGCGGTGATGCTGAAGCCCGAATGGAAACAGGTGGCTGCCGGTGCCGTGCCCAGCCTGCCGCAACACGATACGGCGAACTACTGGTTCATGGCCGTCAGCATCCTCGGTGCTTCCATCTCGCCCTACCTTTTCATGTTCTATTCCTCGGGCGCGGTCGAGGATCAATGGGACAAGAGCTATCTCGGCACCAATCGGGCGATTGCCGGTCTCGGCATGAGCTTCGGAGGAACGATCTCCGTGGCCGTGCTGATCGTGGCCGCGCTTGTGCTCGGCGCCCACGGCGTGAACCAGGTGGACGACTACAACCAGCTCCCGCTGATGCTGATCTCGGCGTTCGGCTTCTGGGGCTTCGTCCTTTTCGTCGCATCGCTCGGCATCGCCTGTTTCGGAGCCGCTCTGGAAGTGGCGCTGCAGCAGGCTTATCTCGTCGCGCAAGGGTTCGGCTGGACCTGGGGCGAGGATCTCAAGCCGCGCGACGATCCCGGCTTCAGCCTCGTCTACACGCTCACGCTTTTTCTTGCAGCCGTTCCGATAGCGCTTGGTCTCGACCCGCTGAGGCTCACCATCTTCTCAATGGCGTTGACCGCCGCCAGTCTGCCGCTGACGGTCGTGCCGTTCCTCTTCCTGCTGAATGACGAGCGCTATGTCGGCCAGCACCGCAACGGCGTCATCTCTAATGCCGCCGTGATCTTCGTCATCGCGCTCGGCTTCGTGCTGGCGGTGGTGACTATTCCCCTGCAGATATTCGGAGGCACCTGATGCAGCTGCTGCGCGATATCCTGGACAAGCAGGTCGTCGACCGCGAGCAGGTCAAGATCGGCAAGGTGGATGGACTGGTCGCCGAGCTGAGGCAGGGCAAGCCGCCGAGGGTCGTTGCGGTCGAGCTTGGCGCGATTGCGCTGGCCCGACGGCTTGGCGCTCGGCCTGGGCGATTAACGGCGCGGCTGGCGGCAAGGCTGAGCGGGAAGCAGCAGGCACGGCCGCATCGCATCGCCTGGAACAAGGTGCGCGACATCGGCGTCGACATCGAATTCGATATCGACGTGCGCAGGACCAAGATCTTGGCCTGGCAGAGGTGGCTGCGCGATCGCATCGTCGGCCGAATCCCGGGAGCCTGAGGATGGCGAATGTGAATCTCGAGCTTCTGGCTGGTCGGCGCGTTCTCACGCAGGGCGGCAGGAGCATCGGCCATATCGAGGAGGTCATCGCCGAGCAGGACGGCGACGACCTCGTCGTCACCGAATTCCATGTCGGCATCTTCGCAGCTTTTGAACGCCTGTCGGCCTCGGCCATCGGCACCGCATTGCTCGACCTCTTCGCGCTGCGCCGCCGCGAGGGCCTCTATCGCATACCTTGGGACAAGCTCGATATCTCCGATCCGGCGCAGCCGCGGCTGCTCTGTTCGGATGACGAGCTTACCGGCTTCGGAGGCGCCGATCGGGGTAAGTAGCTACTTACAAAAAATCCTGGTCACGGAAGGGAACATCGCGGCCGGCGCGAAGTTGGAACAGGCAAGGAGGAGCCTGCGCCATGAACAGTGTCATCTATCTTATCGGTCTCATCGTGGTTGTGCTCGCGATACTCTCCTTTTTCGGCTTTCACTAGGAGGCGTCATGCAGCGCGAAAATAATCAGGGCCGCGAGCCGGCCGACTTCGGCAAGGCGAAGAACGAAGTTTCCGATCGAGTTAAGAAAGAAACCCAAAGCGCCGGCGAAGCGCTCCACGATGCCCGCGACGAGGTCGCTCGCAGGGCAGTCGACTATGCGTCGGAAGCACAGGAGGTCCTGTCGGAGAGGGCCGAGGAAACGCAGCGCGACATCGGATCGAGCCTGGCGGCATTCGGCGGCGCTCTGCGTGCCGCAAGCGACCATCTGGCCAACAGCGACCAGAGCTCGGCGTCGAATTTCATGCGGGATGCGGCAGGCGGACTGGAGAGGCTGTCCTCCTCGTTGAAGCAGAAGCCCTTCGGCGAGGTGCTTGAGGAAATTCAGAACTTCGGCCGCCAAAATCCCGGCACTCTGATCGCTGGTTCGGTGCTGGCAGGACTGGCGCTCGGACGGTTCATGAAGGCTTCTCCCCCCGAAACGCGCCGCGCGGGGCAGAGCGCAGCGACGCCACGGAAGACTGGGAAGACTGGTAGGGAAACGAGCAGGCAGACTGGTGCGCAGGCGAGCGAGCCATGGGATGACGCGACGACCAATTGGGGCGTCGACGGCGGCGCTCCCAGGAAGGCAGCGGAGCTAAAGAAATGAACACTCAAGACAACCAAAGCCTCGGCACTCTGGTCGCCGATCTGGCACAGCAGGTGAGCACGCTGGTGCAAACGGAGGCCAGACTCCTGCGCGCGGAGCTGTCCGAGAGCGTGACTAAAGCGGAGGCCGGCGCCGTCGGGGTTCTGGGCGGCGCGGTATGTCTCCTCGCCGCACTGATAGTGCTGCTGCAAGCGCTCGTCATTGCCCTGACCCGCCTCGGCCTGGGCGCCGGCTGGTCCGCCTTGCTCGTCGGAGTGGTCGTTGCCGTGCTGGGTGTCATCCTCTTGCGCACCGGCATGGCAAGCATGTCGCCCTCCGAGCTGGCGCCGGACCGTACGCAGGAGCAACTAAAGCGTGACGCGAACGTAATCAAGGAACAAGCGAGATGAGCGACAAATCCGCAGCCGAACTCGAACGCGAAGCCGAGGCCACGCGAGCAAGGGTGGTGGCGACCGCCGAGTCCATTCGAGGCAAGATGACGCCCGGCCAGCTCTTCGATGAGTTCACCGGTATTTTCAGCGGCGGTGCAGGCTCCGACATGCTCCACAACCTGAAGACTCAGGTGCGAGACAATCCTCTGCCACTAACCGTAATCGGCGCCGGTCTGGCCTGGCTGATGCTGGGCAGCGGCGCTTCCGCCGCAACCCCCGCGCCCGGCTACGCGACCCGTAGCGGTTCCGACGGGCATGACGGCACATCCACGGCGGGAACCGGAGCCATGACTTCGGACACCTATGCCTCTGTCGGCGACATGGCCAGCGGTGCGGCCGGCACTGTCTCGGGAATGGCCAGCAGTGCGGCCGGCACCATGTCTGACATGGCCAGCAGCGTATCTGGCATGGCAAGCGGCGCGGCGGAGACGCTGACGAACTCGGCGACAGCCACGGCCGACATGGCGACGAGGGCCACTCGTTCCGCGCAGCAGTTGATGGAGGAGCAGCCTCTGGCAGTTGCTGCTGTCGGTCTCGCGATCGGAGCGGCGATCGGCGCGATGCTGCCCCACACGCAACTCGAAGACGAGCGGCTCGGCGGCTATCGCGAACAGCTTCGCGAAAGGGCCGAGGACGCGCTCGAGAAGGGCGTCGACCAGGTGAAGCAGGTTGCAGCCGAAGCCTACCAGGCGGCCAGCGACGAAGCAGGACGGCAGGCGTCGAGCGAAGGTACGCTCGCTGACAAGGTCAGCGATGTCGTCAAGTCCGCCGCCGACAAAGCCGATGAGGCGGTGCACCGGAGGCTGTCCGATACCGAACCGTCGACAACGAACAAGTCCTGATCTGAACAGACCGGATCGATTTGCAAGAATCGCGTTCGAGGAACATTCGCGTCGGGCCTGGTGAACCATTCGAGCCCGACCTGTTGGATGGCTGCGGGTAGAAGCCGCGCCACAGGCTCGGCCGCGCTATCGCGGCTCTCTCGCCGGAGGGAGCCTTTTTAGCTTTTTGGGGATGGCTCCGCGAAACTTCCCCTGCAGACAGCGTAAATCCTCGCCAAGATTCCTGCAGCATCGCCACCAACGCACACCGACTGGACTGGACGCTGATCCCATTCGTTCGGTGAATAACTGGCGGCGCCCAGTCTCTGCACGGTCATACCTGCCGCCGGGCCGTCCTCCAATACGACGATCGAACCGGATCGGGTGGCGAATAAGTGCGGGTCGGTCAGGTAGACGGCGGCGCTGCAGTCGTGCACGAGCATACCCGCTTCGCCCCATTGCAAGTAGAAGTCGATGTAGCCTTGCGACAGTGCGGCTACCATTTGCATGGCGGCATCGGCACCTTCCGAGACCGCGGCGAGATCCTGTCGCGTCATCACCGTTTGATTTGTGAGATTGAGCGGAACCGCGGTCACTTTCCACGAGGCTGCAAACACTCGATCGGCTGCCTTCGGATCTGCGTAGATATTGGCCTCGGCAACGGGCGACACATTGCCAGGGACTTCGAACGCGCCGCCCATGACGACGACGTCCTGCACCAGATCTGTTATCGCCGGATCAACCTCCAGTGCCCGCGCCAAGTTGGTCAGGCCTCCGACAGCAAGCAACCGCACCTGACGCGGATTCTGCCGGACGGTATCGACGATGAATCGCGCGGCAGTGTCCTTCTCCTCCCGCGCTTCCTGGGCAATAGGATAATCCCCCAGCCCGTTCGCGCCATGAACATGGACAGGATAGGGGTGCGGCGCCCCGGACCAGTTTAGCGGAACGGAAGCACCGGCGTGAACGGGCGCTTTGATCCCCCAAGCCTCGGCGAGGAACCTGGCATTGCGCGTTGTAACCGATATCGATGCGTTGCCGAAGACGGTTGTGATGCCGAGCAGTTCGATGTTGGGATGACGGTGCAGGTAAAGCAGCGCAAGGGCATCATCTACGCCGGGATCGGTATCAAAAAGAATTCTCTGCTTTGTCATGTCTCTATGGTCACGCTCTTTCCCACACTGCCGCCAATTATCTTTGCAGCCTTCTTCGAGACGCGAGGCCGACTCCGAGTGTCACCACCGAAGAGTATCGTGAATATGTCGCCGGGTGACGCGCTTAGCGCGTTTCTCGTCGGCGCGCCGGTCTCTCGCCGCCCGGTGGGGACCGCGAGGCCGACATCGCTGTCCCAAAGGGCGCTGAGGTCCGCCCACAAGATGACACGGCGTCCCCGCCTCAGCGGAGGAGCCCGTCGCTCTCGAAGTCTTCCCAGCCGCGCAACTTGGAGTGGACTGCCTCGCTTTGGCTGTCGTCGGTTGCGGCCGCGCCGCGGCTCTTTTGCGAGCGCTTGAGCGCCGCCTTTGCAGCGGCTCGGCGTCGGTTCTCGGCGGCTCTCGCAGCGTCTTCCTCGCGCCAGACAGCTACAAGATCACGGTCGAGCACATCCTCGATCAGGCGCGGATCAAAAACGTGGAAGGTGATTTTCCTCGCGCGCCCACGCAGTTTCACGGTCCGCGTCCCGGCGCTCTGCAAGCGGCCGGCCTTGAGCCAGCGCTGACGCTCGCCCGCCGAGATCGTCAGAATGTCCTCGACCTCGCGAGGCATGACGGGCAAGTCTTCGATGTCCTGCATGGCTTTGGACACGATCGCCGATGCGGCCTCAACATTGGCATGGGAGCCCTCCGGCAGACGCAAGGTAAGAACCCGGGACTCGCTATGGAGCAGGCTTCTCAAGTCCGTCGGAAGGCGAGCGCGCATTTCAAGAAAAATGCCCCTCGCCCGCACCGACGATCCAAGCGTCGCCGCCGGGGATAGCGGCCACTCTGCAACCAGCCGTGCAGTCGAATCGATTTTTCTGCTCGCGGGCATCCCCTTAAGTAGGAGTCCTGCCCTGCGAACTCAACGCGAAGCGAGCCTGCACCGGTCTGCAGCAACCGCTGTTGCATCGGGCAGGATCGCCGGACAAGACGCTCGTTCGGCACTCTGGACAGCGGTGAAATGGAGCGAATTGCCAAATAGCGAGTTAGGCTGCCTAGACGGGAGAGACAACAATGAATCCCACAGCCGCTCCAGAGGACCAGGGCTACGCCACTCCGACCACGCCGGCGGCGGAAGGCCTCGCCCCTGCCCTGGCGCGGAACATCGAGGCACTGGTCGAGAGGCGAAAGCGCGATGCCAAGGCAGCATCGGTGGAGCAGCGCGCGGCGGCGGCAATCAGCAGGTTTGCCGGCAGCATGATGTTCGTCTACATCCACCTCGTCTTCTTTGGCGCCTGGATCGGCCTAAATTTCGGGATCGTGAACTTTATAAAACCCTGGGATCCTTCTCTGGTTATCCTGGCCATGTTCGCCTCGGTCGAGGCGATCTTTCTCTCAACGTTCGTACTGATCAACCAGAACCGCATGGCCGCCCAGGATGATGCGCGGGCAGACCTCGATCTGCAGGTGAGCCTGCTCAACGAGCATGAGACGACCAAGCTCATCAAACTGGTCGAGGAGATCGCGAAGCGCCTGGATGTTCCGACGGAAGCAGACAATGAGTTGAAGGAGCTGAAGCGCGACGTGGCGCCTGAAGCGGTCTTGGACAAGATTAAGGAGGCAACGGGTCAAGCGACGGTCGGCTGACCAATCCGTATCCAGGGGACGCCCGCAGAAGCTGCTTAAGGCCTGTCGCGCACTCCATGCTCCCGCCGGGCGCCGCCATCATCCCGCCTGCGCAAATAGCTGGGAGACGCCCGAACGCCATTTGCAAGAGCTGGTTTATACCGCATGGGGAAGTCATGGCGGACGCGCTCGGACTGAGTGTGCCCCATCTCAATCGCGCAATTCAGCATTGCGTGTCGAACAGCTCATCACCAGCAACTCGCGCGTCCTACATCTGACTGACCTTGCGGGCCCGCAAGGACTCGCTCAGTACGAGCCGATGGCTCTTACCCCAATCCCAATTCTGAAGCATCAGATCGACGCCCCGAGCGCGTCATTGGGCGTGACTCACCAATGGATTTATTACAGCCGCACAGGCATACTATGGATCGGGCGCGCAGTGGTTGAAAATGATTGCGCCGCGTTATGTTATTTACAGGCTGCGCCGGTCCCTGTCGCTATCGTTTGTGGCGTTGGCATCCGGCTGGAAACGACTGCGAAAAAGGAGGCAGCTCTGGTCCCACAAGAACGGGACATCCTTTGCGTCATTGATTTTGCGATTTGAGACCGGCGACGGGCCCATCATTTGCCCGCTTGCCGAACAGGGAGGAAAGCAATGGACGGAGAATCGCGTTCCCAATCAAGGCGAAGATTTCTGAAGACGAGTGGACTTGTCGCTGGGCTAACGGCGACGGCGGTCACCGCGCCCTGGGTTCGAAGGGCCGGAGCCGCAGACGCAATCACCTGGAAAATCCAAACCTCGTGGCCGGCGGGTGTCGGACTTGAAACCTTCCAAAACTGGTGTGGCACCATCAAGGAAAAAACCGGAGGCCAACTCGAATTTCAGCCGTTCAAGGCAAAGGATATCGTTGGTGACTTCGAACTCCTCGACGGGGTGAAGAACGGCGTTCTGGAAGCGATGAACTCGTTTTCACTTTATTGGGCCGGCAAGCTTCCCGCTACGGCGTTCCTGTCCTCTTACACGTTGGGGCTACGCTATCCGCACGAATGGGATATCTTTTTCTATTCAAAAGGTGGTCTGCAGGCCGCGCGCGACCTTTATGCGAAACAAGGCCTTTACTACGTCAACCGCATTCATCACGGCCCGAACATCATCCACTCAAAGACACCGATCCGCTCAATCGAGGATTTTAGGGATCTGAAACTGCGCGTACCGGGCGGCATGATCGCCGAAACCTTCGCGAAAGCCGGTGCCAAGACGACGTTGCTGCCGGGCGGCGAGGTGTTCTCCGCGCTGGAAAAGGGCACGATCGATGCCGCCGACTACACCGGTCCGGCCGTAAATTGGGCCCTCGGTTTCCAGCAGGTGACCAAGTACATTTCCATGGGTCCAGCCGGTCTGATGTCCGTATACCAGCCCGTCGACCTGATGGACTTTGCCGTCAACATGAATGTCTGGAACCAACTCCCGGACAACCTCAAGAAGTTCGTGGAAGACGAGATCCAAGTCTATTCCAATGCCCATTTCGGCTCGATCCAGAAGGCCGACATGGAGGCTTGGCAAAAATTCCTTGATGCCGGCATTGAAATCAATCGGCTTGGACCGGAGGACCTCCAGAAGTTCCAGGAAATCGCGGTGCCCATCTGGTTCGAGTGGGCCAACAAGGACAAGGACGCAGCGCGCATCTTCAAGTTGCAGCTCGAGGTCATGGAGAACCCGACAGTCGGTTATGTCACTCCGGACATGTACCAGGGGCTGACCATCAACCTGTGAATCCTCTTTCGCCCGTCCTGAGCCGGACGGGCGCTCGCTCCTGCAGCAGGCGTTCGCCGATGCCTTCCCTAACATTTGTGCTGCCGCACTGGCTCTACTGGTTAACCCTCGCGGTCTTTCCGCTGGCCGCCGTTCATTTTATCCATCGAGAACGGGCACAGCGTGATCCGGGCCGTCCAAACCTATTTCTTGCCTATCTGTTCCTGGTCACAGCCGGCTTCCTCGGCATGCACCGCTTCTATCTGAAGAGCAGGTGGGGATTCATTTTTATCCCGTTCTTCATCGCGGTACTTTGGACAAGCACCCAGGTGCGCGATGGACGCGAGGCAGTTTCACTCGCGCGATCCCAGAGCGAGCACGCCGAGAGACTGTTGCCGCGTGCCAAGGCAGATATGGCAGCCAACAAGCAGGGGGCTGCCGATCGACTTGCAAAAGCTGAGGCTGAGGCCGCGGCGGCGCGCAACAATCTGACGGCGGCCGTTCACGGGCTCGAGTGGGACAGCAGCATCAGCCGGATTGCGGGACTTCTGCTCGGTCTCATTGTCGTCGGCGACGCCCTTCTCATACCCGGTCTTGTGCGGCGCGCTCGCGCCCGTGAGACTGGGCGCGCCGCAACCCACCATGAGATCGTCGTCGATGTGCCCGCGACGCCCGTCAAACAGCCTCTTGCGCCATTTAGGCCGGTCGACTGGCTTGTAAGAGTGACAGGCGAGTTCGTCGCCTATTGGTCGGTCCTCGCGGTCATGGCGTACTATTACGAGGTGGTCGCCCGCTTCGTTTTCAACTCCCCGACCAACTGGGTGCACGAGAGCATGTTTCTGATGTTCGGCATGCAATACATGCTGGCTGGGGCCTATGCCTATCGCGATGAGACCCATGTCAGGGTCGACATCGTGTACAGCCACCTCTCCGAGCGTGGCCGGGCGATCTGCGATATCATCACCTCGGCGTTCTTTTTCCTGTTCGTGGGTACAATGCTCGTTGCCGGCTGGCGTTTTGCCAGCGACGCGATGGCGGTGGGCGAGAGTTCTTTCACCGAGTGGGGTATTCAATATTGGCCGGTGAAGCTGGCGATTCCTGTTGGCGCCGCGCTGCTGCTGCTTCAAGGCGTGTCTCGCCTGATGCGTGACATCGCGACCGCAACAAGAAGGCTCCGCTAAGCCATGGGTCTCGAGCTTCCAATCCTGTGGCTGAGCATCCTGATGTTCGGCGGACTGGGCGTTCTTTTATTGCTCGGGCTACCAATGGCCTTCTGCACGGGCAGCCTCGCCGTTCTCTTCCTCTTCTTATTCGGTAATGCGGCCATGCTGAACATGCTGCCGTCGCGGATTTTTCCCTTCATGACGGATTATCAGCTCTCGGCGGTGCCGCTGTTTATCTTCATGGCCGCGATCCTTCAGAAAGCGGGGATCATCGAGGAGCTGTTTGACGTCGTCTATAAATGGCTGGGTGGGCTGAAAGGCGGACTTGCCTCGGCCACCATAATCTCGTGCACCCTGCTCGCAGCAATGGTTGGGGTCGTCGGTGCGACGGAAGTGACAATGGGCATGATCGCTCTGCCAGCGATGCTCCGCCGCAACTACGACGCAAAGCTCGCCTGCGGCTCGCTGCTCGCCGGAGGAACGCTTGGCATCCTCATACCGCCTTCGGTGATGGCGATCGTCTACGCCGTCGTCGCGCAACAGTCGTTAGGCGAGCTTTTGATCGGGTCGGTATTCCCAGGGCTGCTGCTGTCGGGGATGTATGTCGTCTACGTCACGGCGCGCTGCTACATCAACCCCAAGCTCGGCCCGGCTTTGCCGCCGAGCGAGCGCATCGGCTTTGGGGAGAAGCTGAGGCTTCTGCGCCGCACGTTCATGCCCATTCTGCTCATCCTGCTTGTGCTCGGGGTCATCTTCCTTGGCATAGCAACGCCTGTTGAAGCCGCCGGCATCGGCACATTCGGTGCTTTCATCGTATGCGCCGCCCATCGCCGCCTGACTTGGGACACGATCCGGGAAGCCGGCGTGGCGACCCTCAAGGCGACTGCGATGGTGATGTGGATATTCTTCGGAGCCACCATGTTCGTCGGCTTCTTCATCCTGAAGGGCGGGCAGAGCTTCGTCGCCGAATCCATTCTCGGAACTGGATTCGCGCCTTACGGCATTCTTGTTCTGATGATGATCATCCTGTTCGTCCTTGGCATGTTTCTGGACTGGGTGGGCATTCTCCTTCTCACCGTACCGATATTTCTGCCCATCCTTAAGTCCCTCGAATTCGGCGGTACGTTCGGCTTAGCCGGTGTGGCTCCTGAAGACGTGCCGCTGTGGTATGGCGTCATTTTCATGGTCAACATGCAGATGGCGTTCCTGAGCCCACCGTTCGGCTATTCACTGTTTTACTTGAAGAGTGTCGCGCCACCGGAGATATCGATGGCGACGATCTTCCGATCCGCCGTTCCCTTCTTATGCCTGCAGGCGATCGGAGTAGGGTTGTGCATCGTGTTCCCCTCGATCGTCATTTGGCTGCCGAAGCTCATGTACGGAGGCGGTTGACCGCACACGTCTTTGGCGGTTCGACGCCGACGCAAAAATCGAAGGTTCAGCGCTTCAGAGGCCCCGCTCGCCTGCAGAAGCTGCTGATCTTGAGGCCTGTCCGCGCACTCCATGCTCCTGCCGGGCGCCATCATCCCGCCCGCGCAAATAGCTGGGAGACGAGACGCTTTCGATTGCGTATCTTGACGTTCAGCTTTTCCTGGGCCTGCCGTCTGGTCGACTTGGTGTCTGGACAAACTGAAGAGCGACAGAGTTGTACGGCCCCAATGAGTGGGTGGTCAGCGGGGACTTCGCCGGCTTCGTGTCCTCATTTGCAACGCAGAGCAGTTTAGCATCCGAGGATAGCGCTATGTCGATCGGCACTGGAGTCAGGTTGGCCGCCAGCACGCGGATCGTGTTGCCGAGGCGAAAGGCAATCGCTGCCACGCCTGGCCAATCACTCGAAATCCCATAGCGTTCGACGCCGGCGGCCTCAGCGATTTGGGCATGGACGGCTTGCAAAGGTCGTCGGGAGCCGTCCTCGTTCAAGAGACCGAAGGGGCCAGTCGGTTCTGCCAATATCAACCGCTCGGCGGCTGTCTCAGCGGCCCGGGCCGCGACGCCGACGGCAAAGGCGGCACCGAACAATGCCCGCTGACGCGGGTCGGTGCCGGCGGCGGGCACCCGGTTATTTCCGGGATTGGCTGCGACCGCCTCACCATAGGGATTGTGCCGCAAGCCGATCGTGCAAGGCCCAAGCCAGATCGGCTTTCCGGGACACAATTGCCGTGCTGTCTCCATGACTGCAGGATAAACGGTCAGGGTTTCCATGACCGACTGCTCATCGGCGGCATGCACGATGGCGCTGTTGCCGAAGAAGACGAAATCCGCATTGCCGGTCGGCGGGTTGCGGTTGAATTCGGTGAATAGGGAGGGCGTACCAGCCCCTATCGGGCAAGCGAGACCGACAGCCCGCAATGCCTGCACGATCTCGTCAATCGATCGCTCACCGTTCGGCAAATGGTTCGAGGGGCGTGTCTTGAATTCGCGCCGTGGTGAAACCAGAATGGCGCTCGGTTCGACGCGCGCCAAGCGAACCATAGCTGCAAGGGTCTGGGCCTCGGCCCCGGGGTGGATCGCATCAAAGATCGCCTCGAGCGCCAGCCGGGCGCCAAGCGCGCTCGCAAGCTCGGCTGCCTTTTCCAGCACGCGCCGATCATGCCCGCGCGCGCTGTCGAAGCGCAGTATGATCTCCGGCACCGGGCCAAGCGAAGCCGCGCCGGCGATGGCTGCCGGCAGTTGGTCGGGATCGACGAACAGCGCTATCGACGGGATCCGCCCGGCAGGTCCGCCAAGGGTCAGGGTTGCTGTATTGCTGATAGCCGGTCCAGGCGCCGATGTTTCGGCGTGCACGGAAACCGTGACGCGCTGTATGTCCTTTACACCTTTGCCGATGACATAAGGTCGGGGCTTTGAGAGCGGCCGCACATAAGTCTTGAACGAGGCGTCCGTCCAGTTGCGCTGGTCCTCCATCTCGAAGGCATCGCCTTCCATGGCGACGGCGCAGACCAAGCCGGGTGCTGGCTCGTGCGTCAGCGCTGAAATGTCGAAGGCAGGCTGGTCCGGGCTGATCAATTTGGGAAATGTCGTCTCCTCGATGCTTCCGTCGCTATGCCGGATGGTCAGCCTTTTGCCCGCCGCCTCTGAAGGATGAAGCACCACGAAACCGGTGCGGTTGGTGGGAAAATCGGTGAGCGCCACGCCATCCGCTTGCAAGGTCAGCTCGCCCGACGCGTCGCCACGAATCTTCATGCGATAGGCGAAACGTCCCTGCGGGCCGGCGCAGAGTCCGTCATAGCGAAGCTCGAACGACGTGCCGTCCTCGGAAATTCGCATGTTGGAAAGCTCGGCCTTGTAAGTCCCCCAGGACGCATCGCGCGCGAGATAGTTGATCGCCCGAACCACCTCCACGCCGGCAAAACAGATCGTCCGCAGATTGCCGTCCTCGAGAACGGCGGTCAGCGGTCCGGCGGCAAGAAGCTTCCGTTGCGGAAGCGGCTCGTCGGTGCCGTAAAGCGCAAGGAGATCGGCATTGGCGGTCATGCCACCGCCTGCTTGGAATTCTCGTCCACCCTGTAGGTGACGACAGTCTTGCGGCTCACCATGTCACGCGTGCTGGCATCGAAGCTCAGATAGTGAGCCGAAGCGAGGTGCAGGTCGAAGGCAGCCCGATCGCGATAGATCTCGTACAGGAATATCTGGGACGGCTTTTGCGTGCCTAACGGCGTCAGCACATCGAAGCGCAGACATCCCGGCTCGAGTTCCACCGACAGAGACGCGTTCTGCGAAACGAGCCGGTAGAATTCGGGAAAGGTCCCTTCGACAAGATCGAAAACGACGGTGAGGGCAAAGGCCGCTTCGGCAGGCGAAATGCTCATGGCCGCTCTCCGCCATTGGCTAAGCCAGGGTTCCAACGCTTAGGTTCGACCGCGCGCCGTTCGCTGGCGGCGCGATAGGCGGCATCGACCAACGCGTATGTCTTGAGATTGTCCTCACCGCTGGTTTCGGGCGGAACGCCGCGCTGCAGGCTGTCGAGGAAATGGCCGCATGCACCGATCACGCCTTGCTGGGCGACATGCCAGGGATAAGCGGTCCAGGACAGGAGCGGCGAGCTTGCGTCTTCGGTCCACGTCGCGCCATCGCTGGTCACCGTCATGCTGCAACCGGCTTCGAGCGAAATGGCTCCCCTCGGACCTTCGATGACGAGCAGCGTTTCAGGGAAATGATCCGGCAATCGGCGCGACTCGTAGGTGCATTCCACGACCGACACCGCGCCGCTTTGATGCCTGAGCAGCATGGTCGCCGTGTCCTCGGCGCGGATGCGTGGATTGCGCTTCTGTGTTTCGCAGGAGATGTGCTCGACCTCGCCGAGGAAGAAGCGGGACAGGTCCAGCATGTGGATACCGACATCGGCAATCGCGAGCCGCTCCTCGTCATAGAAATAGGGCTGGGTCTTGTAGACGTTGAAGCCGGTCCTGAAGCGTATCCTTGCCCAGCTCGGTGTTCCGATCGCGCCGCTGTCGATTACCTTGCGGACGGCGCGCATCGGCGCCTGAAACCGAAAGTTCTCATGCACGGCAAGCCACGCATTTGCCTTGTGCGCTGCTTCGACGATCGCGATGCAATCTTCCCATGTCGATGCGAAGGGCTTCTGCACGATCGTGGCCAGGCCGCGCGCGAGCGCCATTTCCGCCAACGGCCTGTGCGTGTCGTGGCGAGTCACGATATCGGCCACATCGAGGCGCTCGGCCTCGAGCATCTTTGTGGCGTCCGAATAATACGGCACACGGAATGTCTCGCCGGCCGCGCGCGCCTTGGCGGCATCCACGTCGCAGACGGCGGCAAGCTGGGCGCCCTTTTCGGCGAGGTCGCTCCAGGAATGCAAATGGTTCTGCGCGAAGAAGCCGCAGCCGATCACGCCGATGCGCAGGGACCGGTCCATGCCCTCTATCCGGCCACGATGGGGGTTCTAAGCACACCGATGCCGGCGGCCTCGATTTCCACGACGTCGCCAGCCTTCATGAATATCTGCGGCTTCTGGAAGGCGCCGACGCCCGCCGGCGTTCCGGTCGAGACGAGGTCGCCTGGTTCCAGCGGCACGTAGTGCGAAAGGAAGGATATCAGCCGCGGCAGCGAGAACAGCCAGTCCGACGTGCTGCCGTTCTGCAAAAGCTTGCCGTTCAGCCTTGTCTTGAGCGCCACGTCGTCCGGCCTGGTCAGTTCATCAGCGGTGACGATGCATGGGCCGATCGGTGCGAAGCCCGCGAAATTCTTGCCGATGGTGATCTGGTTGTCCTTGAATTGGACGTCGCGGGCCGAGATGTCGTTGAGCAGCGTATAGCCGAAGATCGCCGGCATCACGTCGGCTTCGGAAGCCTTGTGCAGATGTTTGCCGATCACGGCCGTGAATTCGACCTCATAATCCATCTGCTCCGTCCGGACCGGCTTTTCGACCCGCACATCGGGCCCGACCACCGATGACGGCAGCTTGGCGAAGAAGAACGGCTCGGTCGGCATTTTGGCATTCGGGTTTTCCTCGGCATGACCTTTGTAGTTGATGCCGGAGCAGAGCACTTTGCCGGGGCGAATGGGCGCTTCGAGGATAGTATCGGCAAGCGCATAGCGCGGCGCCTTGGCAAGTCCCGCGCGGACTTTCTCCAGCGCCGCCCCGCCGCCTTGCACGACCTCGAGCACCGACGCTGCCAGTCCTGCTTCGGCCAGGCAGGCGACCTGCTCGCCGTCCAGAATGCCGGCGTGCTGGCGATGCCCGGCCTGCCTGTGAGAGAAAGTGACGAATTTCATGCGGCCTCCGGGATGAAGACGGCCTTGTGCAGGGCCATCGGATTGTCAGCGAGTGTTTTGAAGACGGTGGGCGCCTCGGACAGCGCAAAGCTGCTGGCGATTTTGGGGTAATGAATCTTGCCCGACGCAAGCAGGTCGAGCGCCTCGGGAAAGCAATCGACGGAGGCGCGCGAACCGAGGATGGTGACCTCCTTGCGGGTGAAATCCAGCCCGGGCAGCGTGACGCCTTGTCCTTTCTTGACGAGACCGAGAATGACGACGCGGCCGCCGGCGGCAACCAGATCGATGGTCTGCTCCATCGCCGGCGCCGCCCCCGTAGCCTCCATCACCACGGGCATGCCTTCGCCTTTCGTGATCTCCGTCACCCGTTCAAGCAGCCCTTCACCGCCGGCCACAGGGATTGCGCCCAGATCGGCGGCGGTGGACAGCCGCTCCGCCGACAGATCCGTGGCATAGACCTTCGCGCCATGGGCCCGCGCGACCTCGACGATCGCCAGCCCGATCGGACCCGCGCCAAGGACGAGGACCGTGTCCTCGTCCGTGACCATGCCGCGCCGGCAGCCCTGCACGCCGATGGCGACGGGCTCGGCGAACGCCGCCTCGAAGTCGGAGAGCCCTTCCGGCACGACGTTCAGATTGCCCGCGGGCGCGGTGACGAATTCAGCGAAGCCGCCTTCGCGATGCACCCCGATGATGGTGAGATTGGCGCAGCAATTGCGTTTGCCGATCCGACAGGGATAGCAATGGCCGCAACCGATGAAGGGGTCGACGACGACCCGCGTCCCGACCTTCGGACCGGCCGCTCCTGGCCCGTAAGCCTCGACCCTGCCGGCGATTTCGTGACAGCCGATCCGAGGATAGGTCACATAGGGGTTCTTGCCGGTATAGATATAGAGATCACCGGCGCAAAGGCCCGCGGCCCTGACGCGTACCAGCACTTCGCCCGGCCCAGGAACGGGCTTCGGCGCATCGGTGATGCGGATCGACTGCGGTTGGTCGAAAATGGCGGCCCGCATCATGCCGCCTTCGCGGGGCGCACGACCCTGCCATCGGCATCGAATTCGATCCAGTCGCCGGCCCGCAGCAGATAGGGATCGGCAATGGCCTCGCCGCGAGCCCTGGCCGCGCCGTGATGTTCCATGTAGTCGGCGACGTCCTTGTCGCCATCGAGCGTGATGTAGTGGCATGGCAGGACAGTCTCGAGTCCGAGCCACTGGGTCGCCAGCACACCTTCATAGGGACTCATCTCGCCCGTCAGCATTTCTCCCGGCATCGGATTGAGATGCAGGATCTCCTGCGGATTGGCGATGCCGATGCAGCCGACATTGGGTTTATAGAGTTCGCCCTGCAGTTTCAGGTCGGAGAAAATGGCGGTATCGCCATAGTGATAGAAGCGCAGCCCGTCGGCATAGACGATGAAGGCCATCGGCACGCCGGAGATGAAGGAGTTGTCCATCAGCCTGATCTGCGACCAGTGATGGCACTCCAGCGGCTGGATCTCAATGCCGGCCACCTTGACCCGAATGCCCCAGGTCGTCGCGCGGATCTGGCTGGCCGGGATGCCGCGATCCATCAGCCAGGCCTTCACCTCGCCGCCGCAGACAACCGGACAGCCGTACGCGGCGGCGATCTTGTCGGTGTCGCCGAGATGATCGAACGCCGCATGGCTGACGATCACCAGATCGACATGGTCGAAGTCGGTGGATTTGGTCGCGGCTCCAGGATTCTGGTCGAGGAACGGGTCGCAAAGGATGCGCAGCCCGTTGCTCGTCACGATCTCGTAGGCGGCCACGCCGTGGAAGCGGATGCGGGTGGTGGGTTGAAGCGTCATCTTCGGTTCGTCTTTCTCGTGTCGATTGTGAGCGGCAGTCGAGCGAGCCCGCGCCGGTCGCCGCGTGTCTTCCAGCGAAGCTCTTGCTCCGATCCCGGTGCGAGCCTTGCGCCGGTCTCGATCAGCGTTTCGAGCGTCACCGCCATTTCCATGCGCGCCACGCCGGCGCCGGCGCACAGATGCGGGCCGGCTCCGAAGGTGAGATGCTTGTTGGGACTGCGATCGAGGCGCATCTCGTCCGGCGCATCGAATACCGACGGGTCCCGGTTCGCCGCGCCGAAACCAAGGGCCACAATGTCGCCCCGCCTTATGTCGCGACCGTGCAGGCACAAATCATGCGAGGCATTGCGGCCGAAAATCTCGATCGGCGAGGAATAGCGCAGGAACTCCTCCACCGCGGTCGGAACAAGCTCCGGTTCGCTGGCAAGCCGATCCAGCGCCTCCGGATGCTCGGCCAGCCAGAGCAGCATGACCGAAAGGGCGTCCGCCGTGGTCTCGAAACCCGCGCCGAACACGACCGTCATGAACGAGCGGATCTGAATGTCGTCGAGCCTTTCGCCGTCAATCTCGGCCGCTATCAGCATGCTGACGAAATCGCCCGTCGGCTTGGCGCGTCGCGCGGCAATGAGGGTCTCGATATAGGTGTTGAGTTCGCGGCTTGCCGTCGCTCCAGCGCTCGGGTCCCTCACGTTGAACATGCTGGTGATCCAGCCGACCCACTTGTCCGAGTCTTGCAGCGGCACGTCGGTGAAGGCCGCGAGCGACGTGATCGCAACCGGCACGCAGAATTCGGCAACGGCCTCGGCCTTTCCCGCAGCGATCATCTTTTCGAAGAGCGACCGGGCCAGCATTTTTACGCGAGGTGTGATCGCGGCAATTCGCTGCGGCGCGAAGACCGGGTTGACCAGGGCGCGATAACGCGAATGCCGGGGCGGATCGATTTCGATCGGCAGTTGGGGTTCGGTCCGCGGCGTGATCACGGGAATGGCCGTCACGCCGGGAACGCTGGACGTGTAGTCGCGCCAATTGATTGCGGCGCTCCGTACATCGTCGTAGCGGCTCAGCAACCAAAAGCCCCCGTATTTGTTCGAGCGTGCTACCGGACATTTCCGGCGCAAATGCTCGAAAGCCGAGAATGGATCGGCAACGAACGCCGGATCGTGGATGTCCACCTCGTCCGGGATGTTCGGTTCGTCCGTTGTCACCATTGCGGCCATGGGCGCGACTTCTGGGTTGGCTGGCTTCGATGTTGCCTCCGACGGCCGGGGAGTGAAACGCCGGAGGCAAGAGGGCAGAGCCCTCAGTGTGGTGGTCGACTACTTGACGCCGAGCGCGGCCGTCACCTTGTCGACATTGTCCTTGGTGACGAGCAGCACGCCGGTGTCGAGCGTGTCCGGAACCGGGCGGCCACCGTCGCTGGCGCCGAGGCCGGCGGACTTCAGTCCGTTGTGGTTGTAGTCGTGCAGGATCTTGACCGCGTAGTAGATGAACAGTTCGCGGTTCTGCACCACTATGCCGTCGACCCAGCCTTCCTTGGCGGTCTTGAAGAAGTCCGGCGTCTGCTCCATCGCCGTCACCTTGATGTCGCCCGGATTCTTGCCGGCCTCACGCAACGCGGTCACGATGCCGGCGCCCGACTCCGAATCGAAGCCCGCTAAGCCGGCGATGTCGGGATGGGCAGCGAGGATCGCGGCCGTCACCTGCGCCGCCTTCTGCGCATCGCCGCCGTCGTCCTCGTTGGAGACGATGTTGTATTTGCCGCCGCCATTGGCCTCGATATAGGCCTTGAAGCCGGCGACTGCCTCCCGCATGTTACCGGCGTTGATGATCGACATCATGGCCAGCTTGCCGCCATTGGGCAGCTTCTCCATCATCTTCTTGGCCTGAGCGACACCGACCTGCGTCCAGTTCGTGCCGATGTAGGCGAGACGTCCGGAGTCCGGCAGGTCGCCGTCATCGACGACGGTGGGGACGCCCTGCTCCAGGCACTTCTTGACCGATTCCGTCAGCGACGGATCCCAGCCGCCCACCACGGACACGCCGTTCGGCTTCTGGGCACAGACCTGATCGACAGCGGCGATGAAGCCTGGCAGGTCGAAATCGGTCGGGCCGGCCACAACCACCTTGACGCCGAGCTCCTCGGCGATCTTCTTCATGCCGACATAGTCGTATTGCACGAAGAGCGGCAGGTTGGCCTTGTTGGAGATCCAGTAATAGGTTTCCTTCGCGTCGGCTGGGCCGAAAGACGATTCCTGCGCGCGCGCCGGTGCCGTTACGGCTGCCGCGAGCGCCGTTATCCCCAAGGCGACCAATGTCGATTTCATCATAAAGCGCATTCCCGTTTCCTCCTGATTGGGTTCTGTTCCCAGTTTTTTGCAGTCCACCGGCCTTGCCGGATTCCCCTCGGTTCCCGCCGGCCTAGCCGCGGCCCGCGGTCTTGAAGCGGTCGAGCGAAACGGCGAACAGCAGGACAAGCCCCACGACCAGTCCCTGCCAGAAAACGCCAACCGCGTTGATGATCATGGCGTTCTCGATCAGCGCTATGAAAAGCACGCCGAGAATGCCGCCCAGAACGGTGCCCTCGCCGCCCTTGAGGCTGGCGCCGCCAAGGACCGTTGCGGTGATGACCTTGAGTTCGATGCCGACGCCGGCATTGACAACAGCGCTGTTGAGCCGCGCCGCCCCGAGCACACCGGCGATGCCTGCCAGCGCACCCATTGTGATGAAGCCGATGAGGATCAGCCTGTCGACGCGGATGCCGGACAGTTGGGCCGCGCGCGGGTTGCCGCCGACGAAATAGAACTGGCGGAAGAAGCGGGTGCGCGCGACCAGCCAGCCGCCGACCAGCACGAGGATCAGCATCGCCCAGAACGGCGACTGGATGCGCAGGATCGGATCGGCGGCGCGGCCATATTCGGCGAAGCTGTCGGAGATCGGCGTGACGCCCGTTCCGGCCGTCACATAGGTCAGGCTGCGATAGATGGTGAGCGTGCCGAGCGTCGCGATCAGCGCGTTGATGCCGATGCGCGTGACGATCAGCCCGTTGATCAAGCCGGCAACCGCACCAACCAGAACGCCGACGAGAAGAGCTGCCTCTGCCGGCCAGCCCCACCAGCCGGCAACTACACCTGCCCAGACCCCGGAAAGCGCGAGCGTCGATCCGACGGACAGGTCGAATGTGCCGGCGATCATCAGCAGCATCATGCCGCAGACGAGAATGCCGACGGGTGCCAGATTGAGCAGCACGGCGCGCATGTTGGGCCCGGTAGGAAAGTTGTGCGGATAGACGATGGTCATCGCCAGCGCGAGCAGCACGACGAGCACGAACAATGTCAGCTCACGCGAGTTGGCCAGGCGGCGCACAATGCGCAGCGGCAGGGCCTCGCGCTGTTCGACCGGGGCCTGCGCTTCGTTCTCGGATATCTGTGCCACGCTCATGCTCCAACCGCTTCCTCGCGTACGTTCGCGACCGAGGACGTGAACCGGGTCGCCAGCCGCAACACCTGCTCTTCGGTCGCCCCCTCGCCCGGCAGTTCCCCGACCGTGCGGCCCTCGGCCATCACGACGATCCGGTCCGCAAGCGCCAGCACCTCGGGCAGCTCGGACGAGACGACGAGCAGCGCCACGCCCTTCTCCGCCAGTCCGCGCAGCAGGCGATAAATTTCGGAACGAGCGCCGACATCGACGCCGCGCGTCGGCTCGTCGACGATGAGCAGGCGCGGCTCCATGGCCAGCTATTTCGCGAGCAGGACCTTCTGCTGGTTGCCCCCCGAAAGCTCGCCGACGATCTTGCGCACGCTGGGGGTGGCGATGCGCAGCTCTTTGACGAAACCGCCTGCGAGTCGTTCGGCCTTGCTGTTGGAGAAGTTGGCGCCGGACGAGACCTTCGAAAGCACAGTGGCGGCGATGTTGTTGACGAGGTCCATCCCGAGGAAGAGACCCGACGTCTTGCGATCCTCCGGAACCATGCCGATGCCGGCGTGCTTGGCGTCCCACGGGCCGTGAGGGTCGACCGGTGCGCCTCCGATCCGGATGTCGCCGGCCGTGCGGCGCCTGGCGCCAAAAATGGCCTCGCAGAATTCGCTCCGCCCGGAACCGATCAATCCGGCAAGACAAACAACCTCACCGGCGCGCACGGTGATCGAAGCCGAGCGCACAAGCGGCGGCGCGGAGACCCCGTGGGCTTCAAAAACGATCGGTCCCGCTTGCCGCGCCGAAGCCGCGCGGGTGAGATGAACCTCGCGCCCGACCATCAGCCGTATCAACTCGTCCGTCGTCGTCTCGGCGACCTTGCGCGTACCGGCGAGCCGCCCGTCCTTGAGCACCGTGACGGAATCGCAGAGCGCGAAGATCTCGGCTAGGCGGTGGGAGACATATATGACCGAAACGCCGTCCCTGGCCAGCCGGCGCACGATCTCGAAGAGCTTTTCGGTTTCGGTCAGCGTCAGCGCCGCCGTCGGCTCGTCGAGGATCAGCAGCCTCAGTTCGCGCGACAATGCCTTGGCGATCTCGACGATCTGCGCCTGGGCTGGCGACAGGAATGCCACTTTCATTGCCGGATCGATGGCGACGCCGAGCTGGGCGATGAGAGCGTGCGCTCTTTCGCGCATCAGCCGGATATCGACCTGGCCGAACCATTTTGTCGGCTGACGGCCGGCAAAGATGTTTTCCGCGACCGACAGCTGCGGCACCAGCGAGCCTTCCTGATGGACGATGCCGATGCCCAGCTCGCCCGTCGCCTTCTCGTCGAGGTCGCCGAGTACGGCGTCGTCGAGCCGCACCTCGCCGCTGGTGCGGCTGTAGACGCCGGCAACGATTTTTCCCAGCGTGGACTTGCCGGCACCGTTCTCGCCAAGCAGTGCCCGGATTTCACCGGGCTCGACCGATATCGACACGTCGTCGAGTGCCCGAACGCCGGGGAACGTCTTGCAAAGCTGCGAGATGTGGAGGCGCGGCGCCATGTCGACCTCAAGCGCTGACAAGTGCGGCCGGCATGGCTATGCCTTGGCCTGAAGGTAGTGAGCTTGCTTGGCCTGGATCATCCAGACCATGGTTTCATTCACCGGCGTGGCCACGCCGGTGCGCTTGCCGGCGTCGACGATGGCGCCGTTGATGACCTCGATCTCCGTCTGGCGCCGCGCCTCGACGTCCTGGAGCATGGAGGCCTTGCCGCCCACGGCCTTCTCCAGCAACCCCGTTATGGCGGCCCAGCGCTCGTCATAATCGAGCGAAATGCCCTGCGCTTTGGCAACCGCCACGACTTCCTTCAGGATTGCCGCCATCAGCGACTTGGCGCCGTCGAAGGCGACCAGTTCGTGCGACATGAGATGCAGTAGGCCGGCGACCGGCAGCGTGCAGGCGTTCAGCGCCAGCTTCTTCCATACCTCGTCCAGGATGCGCTCGGACCTGGTGGTTTCGATCTGCGCGGCACGGAAGGTCTCGACCACCTTGTCCAGGCGAGGTGTCGCCTTGCCGCTCAGTTCGCCGATATAGGTCATCCCGACGCCGGGATGCTTCACCCTGCCGGGGCCGAGCAACGTGCCGCCGTGGTAAGTCAGACCGACCAGAACCTTGTCTTCGCCCACAATGCCGGCGATGCGCGGCGCGTTACCCCAGCCGTTCTGCAGGCTGAGCACCGCCGTTTCCCCCGCGATCATCGGGGCCGCCGCGCGACCGCAGCATCGGTGTGATAGCATTTGACGAAGTTGATGATCAGGTCGACCGGTCGACCTTCGACGGCTCCGTTGTTGCCGGAACGCGGATAACCGGCCGGGAGCCGTCCTTCTCCTCGATCGTGAGGCCGTTGTCGTTGATCGCTTGCACGGCCGGCTTCGAGACGTCGATCAGCGTCACGTCATTGCCTGCTCGGGCAAGATAGCCGCCGAAAATGCCGCCCATGGCACCGCCGCCGCCCAGAATGGCGATCCGCATGTCTTTCGCTCCCTGTCCCACGACGGGTTGTTTTCGGCAAAGCCGGGGCGCCGTTTCCGGGATCTTGTGGAAACGCGCTTTCGGCGAGCGAAGCCGCTAGCCGATCCGGCCTTGTCTGGTTATGTTGCGGTCATCCTTGCAAGCAGTTGCATGGTTGTCAAGTATGATGGTATGAAAGGTCTATGGTCGATCCTCTCGTTATAGAACGCAAGAAGCTCTTCGAGCACGTGGCCTCGCATCTCGAGGCGCAGATCCTGTCGGGCAAGCTGAAGCCCGGAGACCAGCTGCCGCCGGAGCGCGACCTGCAGACGCGCTTCGGCGTCGGCCGGCCCGCCATCCGCGAGGCGCTGATCTCGCTGCAGAAGGCCGGGCTGGTCGAACTCACCAACGGCGCGCGGGCCAAGGTGCTGATGCCGACCGCCTCGCACATCTTCACTGGCATGGCGCCGGCCGTGCGCCAGATGCTTTCGACCGAGGAGGGACATCGCTACTTCCAGGGCGCGCGCCTGTTCTTCGAAGTTGGGCTGGCGCGCGAGGCCGCCCGGCACGCGACGGCCACGGACCTCGAGGCGCTGGCGACTGCGCTCGAAGCCAACCGGAAAGCGATCGGCGACCGCGAGCGCTTCACCTCAACCGACATCGCCTTCCACTTCGAACTGGCGAAGATGGCGCGCAATCCAGTCTTCATCGCGCTGCACGACCAGATCTCGGAGTGGCTGAAGGAACAGCGCACGGTGACCCTTGCGGCAAAGGGGCAGGAAAAGACGGCGTTCGAGGCGCACAAGGCGATCTATGACGGCATCGCGGCCCGTGATCCCGATCGCGCCGAGCAGGCCATGCGCACGCATCTCGAGCAGCTTGCCGTCACCTTCTGGCAGCAGCGCACGCACGATTGAAAGCTGTGTGGATCGGCGTCTTAGGTGACCACTTCACCGGCAGGCGCCGGCATGCATCGACCTGAACTGATCTCACGCAGAAATTGCGAGCGCTGAGTACAGCAGATGCAAATCTAGAGCTCGACAACTGCGACGAATTCGCATTGCACCAGGGAAGCGCTGTCCGGTGTCAACGGCCTAATGTGCCTGGCCGGACGCGACTCGGAATCTGGAAACATCCGCAGCCATTCTTCATTGACGGCGACCCTGTCGCTGCTGTCGCGGAGATAGATATCCACCTTGATGATGTCCTCCGCGCTGCCGCCGGCGGCCTCGATGACGGCGCGCATGTTGGCGAACACATTGGCCGACTGAGCCGCCATTCCGGCCGGCAATTCCTGCGTCGTCGGACTGACGCCATGAATCGCCCCCGAGAACACCATGTTGCCGATCCGGCAGGCATTGGGAACTGGATGCCTGTGGCTCAGCCCTTTCACCGAAATACTTTTGCGCATGGTTCTGCTGATCCTTCGCGATCCGTAGCGGGAAATTCGTGAACGGCTGGTCTGAATGCCTGGCGCACGAGTGCGGCTGGAAGGACCTATCGTCTCGCGCGCAAAACCGAGGCTTGCGCGGGTGGCGAGGAAGCGCCGGTGTCGAGATGCGGCGCGGGCGGTTCATAGCCGGACGTCAGCTGAATTCCCCGCGTCTCGGGCAGCATCAGGGTCGCGGCGAATGCGATGCTGTAGCCCAACAGCGCGACAAGGCCGATCGCCTCCGCCAGGCTGATATGTTGCGCCAGTATTCCGATGCTGGATACGGCGGCCGCACCGGCCGCCTTACCGAAATTGTAGGCGAAGCTCTGACCGCTGGCGCGGATGGCGGAGGGGAAAAGCTCGGTGAAGAACGGGCCGAGCGCGGCATAGTTTCCGATGGTGAAGAAGCCGAACGGCGCACCCAGGATAATCAGCGACCAGCCGGAGAGCGGCAGGAACATATAGGCGATGGTGATCAGCCATGAACATACCAGAAAAAGCTGAAACGTCCGCCGCCGCCCGAGACGATCGGCCAGGTATGCGCTGGCCAGAAATCCGAAAAACGAGCCGCCGGTCACCACGAACAGGTAATATCCAGATGCGCTCGGCGACAGTTCGCGCACCGTCTTCATGAAGGTCGGCAGCCAGTTGACGATCGCACCGCCGACTCCGATCACGCCGAATGCCAGCAATGAAGAAAGGATCGTCACGCGCAGGGCGTCAGGCTGAAATATCGCACCCAGCCCGGGCCGAACGCCGCTCTTCTCGACGAGCTCGCGCGTTTTGACGAAGATCTCCGGCTCCTCGATCTTGCGGCGCAGATAGAGCACCAGCACGCCGGGGAGCACACCGATCATCAGCAGCACGCGCCATCCGTAATCCTGGGGCAAATGCGCCAGGACCACGCCAGCCAATATGGCGGCGGCGCTCCAGCCGATGCCGAATCCGCTCTGGACGGTGCCTACGGCCTTGCCGCGATGTTCGGCGCGGATGATCTCGCCCATCAGGACCGCACCGGCCGCCCACTCGCCGCCGAAGCCCAGCCCCTGCATGATGCGCAAGACCATCAGTTGCTGGAAGTCCTGGGCGAACCCGGCAAGGAAAGTGAAGGCGCAGAACCAAAGGATCGTGAACTGCATGATGCGGGCACGGCCGAAACGGTCGGCGAGATAGCCGCAGAGCCACCCTCCGATCGCCGCGGAGAGCAGCGTCGCGGTGGCCAGATAGCCGGCCTGCGCCGTCGTCATTCCCCAGGCCGCGATGAGGATCGGCAGCACGAAGCTGAAGAGCTGCGCATCCATCGCATCGACGGCCCAGCCGGCGAAACAGCCCCAGAAGGTGTTCCGCTCGCGCGACGTCAACTCCCTGTACCAAGTGAACATCTTTTCCTCCCGTTTTGTCGATGCGACGCTGGCTAGACAACCAGTGGCGTAAGTCCTCCGTCCATGGTCAGCGAAGCGCCCGTCACGTAGGAGGATCTTGCGCTGGCGAGGAAAAGCGCGGCATCGGCCACCTCTTCAGGATTTGCGTAGCGCCGCAGCGGAATTCGCTGCTCGTTCAGCCGCAGCAGTTCTTCCGGCGTCTTGCCAGTCACCCTGGATTCGACTTCAAGCGACAATTGCAGGCGTTCGGTCATGGTGGCGGCCGGATTGATCACGTTCACCCTTACGCCTGCATGCCCCCACGCCGCTGCCAGCCCCGCCGAGGCGAGCATCAGCGCCGCGTTGGCGGCGCCTCCCGGCAAATGCATGGGTGACGCGATCTTCCCGCCGGTGCCGACTATGTTGACGATCGTGCCGGCGCCCCGCGCCACCATCAGCGGCAGGACGTAGTCGGTGACGTTCATGTAGGTGAAGAACTTCGCGTCCATCGCGACACGCCATTTGTCCGGCGTCAGTTCGTCGGGGGCAACTCTCCTGGCGCCGCCGGCCGAATTGACCAGGGACGCGATCGGCCCCACCTGCTCCTCGAGCGCGGCGACCATTTGCTTTGCCGCAAGCCCGTCCGACAGATCGGCGGCGAAACTCGTTGCCGACAGCCCCTCGGCGGCCAGCTTTTTCTTGGCGTTGTCGAGGTTCTCCTGGCTGCGTGACACAATCACCACGCGGGCCCCTTCCCTGGCAAAGGCGCGTGCGCAGGCCAGCCCTATTCCCTTGCTGCCCCCGGTTATGAGGACAATTTTCCCGTCGAGCTCGAGGTTCATTTCAGTGATCCTGTTTCTGGCCGCCAGCGGAGTGGACATTGATCGGGGTTCCGCCCGCGAAGGCTACGATCTGGTCGAACGCATTGCCGTACGCGAACTCATAGTTGTCGCGCTCGACATAGCCGAGATGCGGCGTGCACAGGGCGTTTGGAAGCCTGAGCAGGGCGTCGTCCGGATTGGTGAGCGGCTCGCGTTCGAACACGTCGACTGCCGCCTTGCCGGGGCGACCGCTCTTCAGCGCCGCCACCAAAGCGCCCGGCTGGATCAGCTCGGCACGGCTGGTGTTCACAAGCAAAGCCGTCGGCTTCATCAAGGCCAGGTCGTCAGGCCCAATCGCGCCGGTGGTCTCGGCATTCAGCCGCAGATGCAAGCTGAGAACATCCGACAGCCTGAACAGGGACGGCTTGTCTTGTGCCACGCTGAAACCCTCGGCCTTAGCGCGATCCAACGAACCTTGGCGTCCCCAGACCAGCACTTCCATGCCGAAAGCCTTGCCGATCCGCGCCACCATCGAGCCCAACCGGCCGAAACCATAGATGCCGAGGACGCGGCCGCGCAGGCCGAGGCCTATGGTGGTCTGCCAACGGCCTTGCCGCAGCGACGCGCTCTCGAAAGGAATGTTGCGCATCGCCGCAAGAATCAGCCCCCAGGTGAGTTCGACCGTCGAATAGGACGGACGCGACGTCAGAGCGGACGAAACGACGACACCGTGCCTGTCGCAGGCCGCCAGATCGATGTGGGGAATGTGGCCGTTCTGGCTTATGAGCTTCAGCTTGGGAAGGCGGCTCAGCAAAGCTTCGTCGATCTTGGTGCGCTCGCGCATCAGCACCAGGACGTCCGCCTCCGCCAGGCGATCTGCCAGAATGTCGACATCCTCGATGATATCGGTCCAGATCGTGACGTCGTGGCCGTCCAGCCTGGAGAAGCAGTCCAGCGTGCGGACCACGTCCTGGTAGTCGTTGATGATGGCGACGCGAAGCTTTCTCACGGGGTGACCTATCGCCTCATGCATTGCCCGGCAAATCCGCAACGGAGGTACCGGCGTCGATTGCTTCGCACTTGGCCTCTTCAAGCGCCGACTTCCTCAGCGCCTTTGCCAGAACTTCGGCGGCCCGGGCAATCGGGATGAAGCAGACGCCGGTTTCGTCCGCAACGACGATATCGCCTGGAGCAACGCGCACGCTGGCGACTTGGATTTCGCCGTTGATCTCCACGGTCTCGATGCGCCATTTGCCGGTGACAGGCGTTATCTCGGTGGCCCAAAGCGGATATCCGACCCGCCGCGAATGCCCGAGGTCGCGAACGCCTCCGTCCACGATTGCTCCGGCCTCGCCCTGCCGTTTTCCGGTTTGGGCCGAAATTCCGCCCATGTTCGAAACGCCGGCAACGCCCTCGATCACCACAACGTCGCCCGGCAGCGCCAGGTTGTGGGCCTCGAACTCCGCCATCCGGTTGACGTGGTTTTTCGCCGTTTCGTAGACATGCTCGCGTTGCAGGATGTTGCGCACCGTAAGCGCCGGACCGACGATCGACACCGAAGGCAGGGTCGGCTTCAGAACCGATGCGCCAACCGCGCCGGTGATACCGAGCTCATCCATGATGTCCGAGATGACGCTGGTGGCGTCGCCGATCCGCTTGAAGCCGTCGATCAGATCCTTCGGCGGGCGCGGTACCCGCATCAGTCGAATGCGGTCGCGACTGATCTTGCCGGTGAGCTTCGGCAGCACATCCGCGAGAGCTATATCATTCATGCCTTATCCTCCGATCAGCGGCATCAGGATGGCTTGCCGCCATCAATGCGTCCAATTTAGAATCGACCAATGCATCATTTGCTGGGTGAATAACGTGCGCCTTGATCTGAACCTGATTGCGGTCCTTGAGGCCATCATGCTGGAGAGGAATGTGACACGTGCGGCCTCGAGCCTGGCGATGAGCCAGCCGGCGGTCAGCAATGCGTTGCGTCGAGCCCGCCGCCTCACTAAAGATCAACTTTTCCTCAAGACGGCAACGGGGGTCCAGCCCACCGCTCGCATGGTCGCGATGTGGCCCGACCTTCATCGCTCGCTCACGGCAATTCGCGCTTCTTTCGCGCCCGACGAGTTCGATCCCGCGTCGGATGCGACCAGTTTTCGCATTGCCGTCACCGACAGTCTCGCGATGGAAGGCGTCAGCGAAATTACGCTGAAATTGCAGGCCGCGTCGCCGCGCGCCCGCGTTTCCTTCGCGGTGCATACCCATGAAGGCTCCCTGGAAGGAATCGATCGCGGCACCCTTGACTGCGCCGTGGGCATGTTTGCCTCGCTGCCAAGAGAAATGCATGTGCGGAGCCTGCGGACAGATCGCTACGTTTGCGTCATGCGCGGCGGACATGACCTGGCCGATTGCCTGACGCTCGATCGATTCACCGCCGCGGCGCACGTCTTGGCGACCCCGTCCGGTCTGGAACGCGGCTTGGTGGATGGCTGGCTCAGCCTGACGGGACGGACAAGGACGATCGCCGTTGTGGTCAATCACTTTGCCGACGCGCTGAAGATTGTCTCGCGTAGCGACCTCATCACCTGCGTGCCGCTCGGCTTCTTCAATGGACCGTGGCGAACGATTGCGGATGGACGTGACCTGGTGGTGTGCGAGTTGCCGTTCGAAACCGAGAAGCTGCTCTACAAGCTGATCTGGCACGAACGACTGCAGCAGCACCCCGCCCACCAATGGTTTCGCGCGCTCGTGACGGACGCCTGCGGTTCGTCCTTCGATGGCTAGCTGGTTGGAGAAGCGCCGCTCGTGGGAACGACATGATCTTACGGCGGAAGCGACATCCAGGATGTCACTGGCGCAGATGGATCCGGCTTCCTCGCGGCACCAGTTCTAACCGTTCAGGGGCACATATGAGTAGACGTTCGCGGCGTCGCGCCGGACACGGCCAAGCCCAGGAAACGATATGTGGGCGCCGCCTACGATATAGCCGCTGTCAGCCGCATCGGCGAACGCGCGCTCGTGCACGCGCTCGGCTTCCGATGCGTCGGCGTCATACTGGATCGTGATGGACGGGTCCTTGAATTGTACCGCGGCGACATGCACGACGTCGCCCCACAGGACGATCTTCTCGCCCTTGCTCTCGACCACATACATTGTATGTCCGGGTGTGTGGCCATAGGCGGTTTGTGCGCGCACGCCAGGCACAAGATCGGTGTTGCCGTCGAATACGGCGAGCTTGCCGGCTTGCAGATATGGCCCGATCGATGCCATGGCGGCCTGAAAAAACCGCTTCGCTTCAGCGGGAGCCGCGTGCATGTTTGCCTCGCTCAGCCAGTAGTCGGTGTCGCGCTTTTCGACACGCACGACCGCGTTGGGGAAGGCTCTCTGGCCGTCGACCATGAGACCGCCGACGTGGTCGGTGTGCAGGTGCGTGAGGTAGATCTCATCGATCTGCTCCGGCCGATAGCCTGATGCGCTGAGATTGCTTAGCAGGTGGCCGGTGCCTGGGCCTAACAGGGACCCGGCACCAGCGTCGATCAGCGCCAGCCTGGCTCCGGTATTGACGAGAAAGGAATTGTGCGACGTCTCGACGACCTCGGTGAGATAGTTGCGTTTGAGTGCTTCCTCGATCCGCGCCGGGTCGCCCTGCAGCAACTTCGTCGCGGGGAGCATATTGCTGCCATCGGACAGCGCCGTTATCTCAAAATCGCCGAGCGTCAAACGATGGAACCCAGGTGCCTGGCTTTTGGCCATGGGCGCGCCAGCGAACAACGGCGTCGCCAGGCCGCAGGCCAGACAAAAGCAGCCGGCGGCCAAAAATGCGCGGCGGCTCGGATTGACGATGTCGCCGCTGGTCAGCCGGGGCTCGGCACCTCCGGTGGCGTCGAACAGGTGATCGAGAATCTTGCGAGGGGCGGTCATCCCAGAGCTCCATGTGCTTTTCGTCGAGGCCGCGACCCACCTGCGCCGAGGCCGGTTTGCGCGCACAGCGTTCCCGAGATGGGTTCCGCCGTCCAATTCAGAGTTCGCCGTCTGCATCATCACCCGGTTGAATAACGACTGATGATCATCATCCACCTAAAGCTCGCGATCGGTCCGTTCCTTCAGCCTCGCGGCTCGGAGCGGTCGCGCTGTTCCGGCATTTGAAATCACATCTCCACGGGCTGGGCGTCGGCCTGATCCTTGTTGAACCGCGGCAGCAGCCCGGTGCACAGGACCAGCATGACGACAATGACGAACTGACATGCGATGACTGTGCCGAAGGCGTGCGAAATGCTCGCCGGCTCCAGTGCCAGGTAGAGCGTGCCCAGGGTTGCGACCCCGAGCGCCAGGCCCGACTGCTGTAGGGTGATGAGGACGCCGCTGGAGACGCCCGCCAGATGCTTGGGGACATCGGCAAGCACGGCCCGGAACAAGCCCGAAAACAACATCGATTGTCCGGCCCCGATCACGACCAGCGGCACGGCAAATTCGATGAGGCTTACCCTTGGCCAACTGGACACGGTGACTGCGATCAACGTGACCAGTCCAAGCGCCTGCAGGAGACCGCCGGTCGCGAGCGCCCCGCGGCCGAAGCGGCCGATGATGCGCGGGCTGACCACTGAACCGATGAAGAACATCGCCGCCATCGGCAGGATAGCGAGGCCGCTTTCGAGCGGGTTGGCGCCGAGCCCGTTCTGGACGGTGAGCGCGAAGACGAACATGAAGGCGCCGAAGCCGACGCTAAACAGCGTGATCATGGCCAGGCCGCGCGACATCGAGGGCAGCTTGAGCAGCGACGGCGGCAGCAATGGCATCTCGCCGCGCGCTTCGGCGGCCCTTTCGACGACCACCGTCGCGACGGCAAGCAAGACGGCTGCAGCCAGCATTGCCCACGTCCATGCCGGCCAGCCGAGCGAGTGGCCTTCGGTCAGCGGCACCAGCAGAGCCGTCAGCGTGGCGGCGAAAAGTACAGTGCCGGCGACGTCGATGCCCGCGGGGTGCGGCGAGCGGTTGGCTGGCACGACCGCCCGCGAGGCGAAGAACACGATGACGCCGAGCGGAATGTTGATCAGGAAGATCGGCCGCCAGGAGGTGCCGAACAGATTGGCGCTGACCAGCAGTCCGCCGGCGAGTTGACCGACAACCGCGGCGATGCCCGAGGTCGCGCCGTAAAGCGCGATGGCCCGGGTCTTGCGTTCGCCTTCCAGCGTGGCCTGGAAGGTCGCAAGCACCTGCGGCACGAGCATCGCCGCCATTGCGCCCTGGACCAGGCGGGCGGCGATAAGGAGATCGATGGTGGGTGCCAGACCGCAGGCGAGAGAGGCGAGGATAAACCCGGAGAGCCCGACCAAGAACAGGCTATGGCGTCCAAAACGATCGCCCAGCCTGCCGCCGAGAACGAGCATGGCGGCGTAAGCCACACCATAGACTGAAACCACCAGCTCAAGTGCGGCCGGCGTAGCCTGCAGCGAGGTGGCGATGGTCGGCAGCGCCACGTTGACGATGAAAAAGTCGGCGATCGGCAGGAAGGCGCCGGCGAGCAGAACGTACACGCCAATCCCGTGCAGCCCGCCGGCGCGGGCCATGGAACGAGGTGTGTGCCAAGCTTGCCCGGCGGCGATTGTCGAGTTGGTCATCCGAACCTCCAGATGTGTATGAAATCATAGTTATGTTGTCATAATGATTATGCTCGTATACATAGCCGTTCGAAGTCTGTAAACTGCGCCCTATGGAAACCGACCCGGAATCGTCCGCACGCAAAGCTCCCCCGGCTGTTCGCTGGGCGGACCTGGCCGACCTCATCCTCATCATTGCCCGTGAGATTCAGTTTCGCGGTTACAGGGACGAGAAAGCGCTGTCGCTGTCGCAATCGGAGGGCATGGTGATGCGCCACCTGGTTGCGCACGCTTCCGCAACGCCCAGCCAGATCGCGACGGCGACCGGGCTGCAGCGCACCAATGTTTCCACCGTGCTGCGCGACCTGGAAGGCAAGGGGCTGATCGAGCGCCATGTCGACCCGCAAGATCGCCGGGGCGTCAGCGTCCACCGCACCCGGCGGGGCGCCCACAATTACGCCTTGGTGCGCAAGGAGTGGGCAACTGCCGTATCCGAGGCCGCCGGCGGCGACACACGCAAGCTCAATGCCGCGCTTGAGCTTCTCAGATCCATCGAAGCCGGCCTGACCGCAACGCGACCGATAGACGGCGACGGTCCGGGGCGAGTTTCCGCCCGCCGCCGGAACCTCTAATGCCGAACGGCGCGAGAGAGAAGCAATCTCGACCGCAAGTCAATAGCGGCCAGCCCTGTATCTCGTAAGGCTGCCGGCGGTCAGGACATCTTCAACAAGCGCACTCTGGCAACGCGGTACGGCCATGCGTCAGCGCGAGGTTCTGTTGTCGCAACGCTTGCTTTCAGGTGCCGGCAACGTTGATCTTAACCGCCGAGATGCGGGGCATCACCGCCTCGCGGTCAAACGTGGGATTCGCCTGTTTAGAACCGGGCCGAGCTGAAGGCGGACAGCAATGTGCTGTCCTTTCCGTCAATCACGCCGGCGACTAATCGGGCAGTAATTGGTGCGAGGGTGAGTCCGAGGTGACCGTGGCCGAAGGCGTAGATCACGTCCGGCGATTTCCTCGAGGGTCCGATCACAGGGCGCGAGTCCGGCAGGGACGGCCGGAAGCCTAGCCATTGCGACGATGGCTGGCCGAGATCGGGGAAGAACTGCCGCACGCCGCGATCGAGCAGCGCCAGCCGGCGCGGATTGGCCGGTGCTTCGAGCCCACCCAGCTCGACGGTGCCGGCAACTCTCAGCCTGCCGTCCATCGGCGTCATGTAGAAACCGAGATCGACCGGGCAGACCGGCCGGTTGAGCAAAGGTGTCGTGGTCGGAAACTCGAGATGATAGCCGCGCTCGGTCTCCAACGGGATCCGGTCGCCGGCCTGGGCAGCGAGCGGCCGTGACCGCGCGCCCGCCGCAATCACTACTTTTTGCGCCGTGACGGCGAGGCCCGGGCCGCTCAGCCGCACGCCGCCTGCCCCCGTTGCGAGGCCGGTGACGCTCGCGCGCATGAGTTGAGCACCCCTGGCGGTAGCGGCTGCCGCCAGCCGCGCCATCACCGCCTTGGGATCGCTGACATTGATCGAATCCGGGAAATAGAGCCCCTGGGTCTCGAACGCCGCCAGCCGCGGCTCCAGCGCGCCCACCTGATCGGCGGTCAGAACCTGCTGATGAACGCCGAGCTCGGCGCGCAAAGCCCGTCCACTCTCGGAGGCGGCAAAATCGCTGTCGCGGCGATAAACATAGAGGCAGCCATTGCGGCGCATAAGATCCTGAAGTCCGGCCTCCTGCACCATTTCGCCCCAGGCCGGCAGCGCTTCGGCGAGCAAGCCGGCAAGCGCCAGTGCATTGGCGCGGGTTGCCGCCGGCAGCGACTGGCGGACAAAGCGGATGAGCCATGGCGCGAGCTGGAAAAGCGCTGCCCAGCGCAGCGAGAACGGGCTTTCGGGATCGAGCAGCAGCTTCGGCAACGCGCGCAGCACGCCGGGATTGCCGACCGGCATGCAGGCATATTCGGCGATCGTGCCGGCATTGCCGAACGAAGCGCCCGAGCCGGGCTCGTGCGGGTCGATGAGCAGGACCTCGCGACCCTCGCCGGCAAGGCGCAAAGCGGTCGCCAGGCCGACGACGCCGGCGCCGATGATGGCGATGTCGACTGATTTCGGCGCGGAGGCCATGGTCTTAGACAAAGCCAGGCAGTTGCAGATGGCCGGCGGCGAGCAGCTCGGCCATGGTGGTGAGCGCCGAGCGCAGATCCTCTTGCGATCGCGCCGCGCCGACATTGATACGCACGCCGTGCTGGACCGGCTCGCGGCCGACGGCGAAGGCATCGCCTGGCAGGACGGCGACACCGCGCTCCAGGCAGGTGCGGGCAAAGCCCGCGCCGCGCCACGGCTCGGGCAGGCGCAGCCAGGCATGGGTCGAGGTCGGGTGGCTCTGGATGTCGAAGCGGCCTAGGATGTCGCTCAGGATAGCCTGACGCTGGCGCAGTTCCTGTTTTTGGATGTCGATGATGCGGGCGGCTGCGCCTTCCTCGAGCAGCCTGGCGCCGATCAGCGCGGTTAAAGGGCTGATGCTCCAGCAGTTGATGCGCAGCGCCGCGGCGACCTGGCCGGCGATCGGGCGCGGGGCGATGACGAAGCCGAGGCGCAGGCCGGGCGCGACGCATTTTGACAGCGCGCCGAGATGGATCGTCAGCTCCGGCTCGAGGCTGGCGAAGGACGGCGGCGGATCGTCGGCCAGCGGCCGGTAGACGTCGTCCTCGATGATCAGCACGTTGTGGCTCCGGGCGACCGCGGCGAGTTCGCGCCGACGCTCCTGGCTCAACGTGATTGTCGTCGGATTGTGCAGCGTCGGCACGAGGAATACCGCGCGCGGGCGAAGCTGCGCGCAAGCTGCCTCGAAGGCGTCCGGCCGCATCCCACCGCGATCCATGGCAACGCCCCTGAGATCAAGCCCGTGCACGCGGCAGAGCGCATTGATGCCCTGGTAGGTCACCTCGTCGGCCAGCACCACCTCGCCCTGCCGGGTGACGGCGCCAAGAACGCAGTCCAGGCCATGCTGGGCGCCGGCGGCGAGCACGACGCGGCCCGGGTCCCCTTCACCGGCGACGGTTTTGAACCAATCGGCGACCGCGACACGGCCCCAAAGCGGTCCCTCCGGCGGATGATAATCCTGCAACGAGGCGTAGTGGCGATCCTTGGAAAGACGCGGCATCAGCGCCGCAACGGCGTCGAGATAGGCTGACGTAGGCGGCCGGTTGACCGAGAGGTCGATGACGCCGCTCTGGTCGCTCGGCGCTGACACGAAGCCCGGCCGCTCGGCGATGTCGCGGGCGGCAACCGTTGTGCCGCGTCCGGGACGCGCCTCAAGAAGGCCTTGCTCCTGCAGGGTGGACAACGCCCGTGTCACGGTCGTGACATTGATGCCCAGGGCGCGCGCGATCTCGCGTTGCGGCGGCAGCCGGTCGCCGACGGCAAGCGTGCCGGTTGCGATGCGTTCGGCGATCGCGTCGGCAAGGCGGCGATAGACAGGGCTTTCATCCTCGGTGAGGCGAAGATTTTCGAGCATGCGGATTTCGAACTGCGGCTGATACTGAGTTGTCGGGCATTTAGCATAAGACAACGATCCCGACAATAGAAGTTGTCCTACACTCAACTTCGGAAAATTATCACACAATGCAGCATTTTACGGCTTGACGGGCAAACTTGTCCGCATCTATGGTCAGTTCCAGCCTAATTGTGTGACCATACAAGTCGGACGGCGCGCGTAGTTCGGCGGGCCGGTACCGGGAGGACGAGGCATGGACCGCAAGCCATTTAATCAATCGCCCGCTGGCAGCCGGGGTTGAAGGCGATGAGCGCCAGCCAAGCCGTTGCGCCGGCCCACGGAGTTGCCACCGCGCGTCCCGTGCTGGCGAGCGCCGGGCCAGGCTTCGTCGAATTCGCCGAGGTCGAGAAATCCTATGACGGGCGGACCTTCGCGGTGACGCGGATGAACCTCAGCGTCGCGCGCGGCGAGTTCTTGACGCTGCTCGGGCCGTCCGGTTCCGGCAAGACGACTACGCTCAACATGCTCGCCGGCTTCGAGCGGCCGACGCATGGCACGATCACGCTGGAGGGCCAGCCGGTGGACCGATTGCCGCCCTATCAGCGCAACATCGGCATGGTGTTCCAGAACTATGCATTGTTCCCGCATATGACGGTCGAGGAGAATGTCGGCTTTCCGCTGTCCGTCCGCCAGGTGAGCAAGGCGGACATCGCGGCCCGCGTCGGCCGCGTGCTCGACATGGTGCGGCTGAAGCAATTCGGCGACCGCCGCCCGGCGCAGCTTTCCGGCGGCCAGCAGCAGCGCGTGGCGCTGGCCCGGGCGCTGGTGTTCCAGCCGAGCTTGGTGCTGATGGACGAGCCGCTCGGCGCGCTCGACAAGAAGTTGCGCGAGCACATGCAGCTCGAGATCAAGCAGATCCATACGATGCTCGGTGTCACCATCGTCTATGTTACGCATGACCAGAGCGAGGCGCTGACGATGTCCGATCGCGTCGCGGTCTTCAATCAGGGCGGCATCGCCCAGGTCGGCTCGCCTGACGATCTCTACAACACCCCGCAAAGCTCATTTGTGGCGAGCTTCATTGGCGAGAACAACACGCTGGAAGGCGTGGTCGACCGCGTTTGGGGGGAGCAATGCCGCGTCCAGTTGAACGGCGGCGGCGAGATCGCCGCGCTGGCGGTCGGCGTGACGCAAGGCAGTCCCTGCCACGTCGCCATCAGGCCCGAGCGGCTCAGCCTGTCGGCCGCCGCCGATGGCGGCAACGCACTGGCGGCAACTGTCGATGGGCGCATCTATCTCGGCGACCACCTGCGGCTTCTGGCCAGGCTCGCCAACGACCAGGTGCTGACCGTCAAGCTCGGCCCCGAAGCAACGATGGCGAATGGTGAGACCGTGACGGTCTCCTGCGCGCCCAACGATTGCCGCGCCTTTCCGGCCGATGCCGGAACGGGTGGTACCATTCCAAAACAGGGGAAAACGACATGAAACATCTGAGAACACGTCTGATCGCCCTCGCGGCCGCCACGGCGTGCATGACCATCGCCGGCGCCGCCTTCGCCGAGGAGCTCTCGATTATGGCGAGCGGCGGCGCCTGGCAGGACGCTCAGCGCAAGGCCTGGTTTGAGCCCTTCGCCAAGGAAACCGGCGCCAAGATCCTCGAGCAGGAATATCTCGGCGATCTCGGCAAGGTCAAAGCCATGGTCGAGACGGGCAACGTGCCGATCGACCTGGTGACAGTGGAAACGGCGACCGTGCTGCAGGGTTGCGACGCAGGCATCCTCGAACGGCTCGACTATGCCAAGATCGGGCCGCGCGACAAGTTCATCGAGGGCTCGGCGCTGGATTGCGGTGTCGGTCTCGACGCTTACGGCGACATCCTCGCCTATGATCCGACCGTGCTCAAGGAAGCGCCGACCTCGGTTCTCGACCTCTTTGACACGAAGAAATTCCCGGGCAAGCGCGCCATGCGCAAGTTCCCGGCGCAGAACCTCGAATGGGCGCTGATGGCCGACGGCGTGGCGCCGGCGGACGTCTACAAGGTGCTGGCAACGCCGGAAGGCGTCGACCGGGCCTTCAAGAAGCTCGACACGATCAAGAAGGACATCGTCTGGTGGGATGCCGGCGCGCAGCCGGCGCAGCTTCTCGCCTCCAAGGAAGTGGTGATGACCACCGCCTGGAACGGCCGCATCCAGAACGCCATCGACACCGACAAGAAGCCATTCAAGATCGTCTGGAACAACCAGATCCTCGAATATGACATGATCGCCATTCCGAAGGGCGCGCGCAATCCGGAGTTGGCCTACAAATACCTCGCCTATATCAGCCAGCCCGAGAACAACGCCAAGCTCGCCAGCTACATCACCTACGGGCCGGTGCGCACCGACGCGGCGTCCTTCGTAGCGGCTGACGCCTTGCCCAAACTGCCCAACGCTCCCGACCATCTAGCAGGCGCCTATCTGGTCGCCGACACCGAGTTCTGGGGCGACTATGGCGAGGACCTCGTCAAGCGCTTCAACGCCTGGCTGGCCCAGTAGGAAGGCGAGATGTCGGCGCTCCAGCCCAGCGAACTCGACCGGCCGACGCTGGCCCGCGACCGGTCAGCCGCCGACGCGGATCTCAAATCAGTGTCGGCGGCGCTCCGGCGCGCCGAATTCGGCGATCGGATGCGTTCGCTGCTGCTGGCGGCGCCGCTGCTCGTGCTGCTGGCGCTGAGCTTCGGCATCCCGATCGTGCTGCTGCTGTCACGCGCCGTCTATGATCCCACCATCGCGGATGCCTTGCCCAAGACGACCGTGGCCCTGGCCGGCTGGAGCGGCCAGGGCCTTCCGGGCGACGATGCGTTCGCGGCGCTCGCGGCGGACCTCAAGGACAACCAGGCCAAGGGCACGGCCTATGAACTTGCCAAGAGCCTGAACGCCCGCTTGCCCGGCGCGCGCAGCCAGGTGCTGAAGACGGTGCGCAAGCTCGAAAGCGCCGACGGCCAAGCCGCGCTCGAGGCCATGAAATCGGTGCCGTTCTGGTCGGCGCCGTCGACATGGCCGACGATCCGGAGCGGCACAAACAGCCTCACTTCGTTCTATCTGCTCAGCGCGCTCGACCTGCGCTGGAACGCCGCTGGCGGCATCGAACGGGTGCCGCCGGAGCAGGCGATCTTCATCCAGGTGTTCCTGCGCACCTTCTTCGTCGCGGCGTCAGTGACGCTGGCAACGCTGATCCTCGGCTTTCCGCTCGCCTATCTCATCGCCAACGTGCCGAAGGGATTGGCGGCCATCCTGATCGTCGCCGTGCTTCTGCCTTTCTGGACCTCGATCCTGGTGCGCACCGCAGCCTGGACGGTGCTGTTGCAGAAATTCGGGCTCGTCAATGATTTCCTGCTTTTTATCGGCGTCACCAGCGACCGGCTCGACCTGATGTACAGCCGCATCGGCCTGATCATCGCCATGACTCATATCCAGCTGCCGTTCACGTTGCTGCCGATCTACAGCGTCATGCGCACCATCCCGCCGTCGCAGATGAAGGCCGCCTATTCGCTGGGCGCCAGGCCGTTCACCGCCTTCCGCCGCATCTACATTCCGCAGGTGTTCCCGGGCGTGATGGCCGGATGCATGCTCACCTTCATCCTGTGCCTCGGCTATTACATAACTCCGGCGCTGATCGGCGGGGCGAGCGATCAGCTGATCAGCAATTTCATAGCCAACTACGTCAATGTCGAACTGAACTGGGAGATGGCGGCGGCGCTGTCCTTCATCCTTCTCGTCTTCACGCTGGCGCTGTTCGGCATCTTTGCCCGTATCCTCGGCCTCGACCGCCTTAAGCTGGTGTAACCATGCTTTTGTCCCCCTACCCCACGACCGGCGAACGCATCCGCATCGTCCTGCTCTGGCTGTGGTGCGGGCTTGTAATCCTTTTCCTGCTGGTGCCGATCCTGATCCCGGTGCCGCTTTCCTTCAACAGCGGCTCCTTCTTCATCTTCCCGCTCGAAGGCCTTTCGACGCGCTGGTACGAGGTGGTGCTTGGCACGCAGCGCTGGCAGGCGGCAATCGGCAACAGCCTGATCGTCGCCTTGGGCACGACAGTGATCGCGACGACGCTCGGCACGCTGACGGCGATTGCGCTGTCCGACGAGAAGTTCCCCGGCCGGCGCATTATCATGCCGCTGCTGCTGTCGCCGCTGATCGTGCCGGTTGTGATCACTGCCGTCGGCTCATACCTGTTTTACGCGCGCGTCGGTCTGGCCAGCACCTATGCCGGCATCATCCTGGCGCACACCGCTCTGGCCAGCCCCTTCGTGGTGGTGACGGTGGGCGCCAGCCTCACCGGTTTCGACCGCAATCTGATGCGGGCCGCGGCGATCTCCGGCGCAAAACCCCTGACATCGTTCTTCCGCGTCATGCTGCCGCTGATCCTGCCCGGGGTGCTTTCGGGTGCGGCCTTCGCCTTCGTCACTTCTTTCGACGAAGTTGTCGTCGTGCAGTTCCTGGCCAGCGCCAGCCAGCGCACTATGCCGCTCGAAATGTTCATCGGCTTGCGAGAAAAATTGAGCCCGGCGATCACCGCCGCAGCGACGCTGATGATGGCGCTGTCAATCGTGCTTCTGGTGATCGCCAATCTCCTGGCGCGGCGCGGTCGAACGGCCCGCATTGCATGAAGCGTGGTTGCTGTCGCAGCGCAATGAGGGTGAACGGATGCGACTGGACCAATAGCGATCTTCAACAGAGCTGACGCGCTATTGGCCAACGCTACTGCTGATGCTCAGCGCATGGCAGACATGATCTGCCGTGGCTTCATCGAGCCGTCATGCTCATGCTTCACGTTAGGACAACCGAACACGTTGATCCGATCGTCCCCCAGAAGGCCTCCTGGCCCGGTTCCCGCCAGGCTTTATTTTTCGCTTGCATCCAGCTTCGGTCGTATGGAGCTGATTGCGCTTACGATGGCATCGGCGGCGTGGCAGTCCAAGGCAATATCCAGGATGCCTTCCGTCGTGCGGATCGAAAGGATGCCAAGATTGCCCCCCTCATCGGCAACCGTGTGGACATGGATTTCGGCTGGCACACAAGGCGATGCCTTTTCCATTGCGCATCCCCCCTTTTCCTGGGGCAACAATCGCGCAGTCCGGCTAAGCATTCAAGCGCGCTTGGGTTGAACTGGCGTGGCCGCAGACACGGCGAGGCGCCGTCGCACTGGTAAGGAATGCTTTGGACTTCGGAAGCTGGGAGACCTTCGGGCTGCGAATGCTCACGAGCGGGCATTCAGGCTGGCTTGGGCATCGTCGTGGTGACCCATTTGGGAACGCTGCCGATTTCTATCTCGACGGCAGGAATTCTGCTGAGCTGCAGCTTTTGAAACTTAGCAACATGCTCAGGTAATACCCCCAACCTATGCAATCCAGGAGCGCCTCACGAAGGTCGAAATCGGGTCTCAGTGGTCGTGCGCACCATGCTCCTGCAGCGAAAGCCCAAAAGTCCGCACCAGGTCGCTGACCTGCTCCGGTGACAGATAGCGGGGGTTGAGGCCGCGCAGAAGCAGATAGAGCTTTGCCGTTTCCTCCAGCTCTTCGGTAGCGAATACCGCCGCCTCAAGCGTCTCGCCCGCGACAACGGGACCATGGTTGGCGAGCAGCACCGAAGAGTAGCGTCCGGCGAGGCCTTTTATTGCATCGGCTACCGCAGGGTCTCCGGGACGGAAATATGGCACCAAAGCCGTCTGTCCGGCGCGCATGAGATAGTACGGCGTCATTGGCGGCAGCACCGACTTGGGATCGATCTCGGGAAGCATGGTGACGGCCACCGCATGGGTGGAGTGCAGGTGCACAATCGCACCCGCTGCTGCCCGCGTCTCGTAGAGGGCGGTATGCAGGGGGATTTCCTTTGTCGGCGCATCGCCCGCGACGAGTTGCCCTTGCGCGTCGAGCCTGGCAAGGCGAGCCGGATCGAGAAAGCCCAGCGATGCGTTTGTCGGCGTCACAAGCCAGCCGCCGTCATCGAGCCGCAGACTGATATTGCCCGATGATCCCGGTGTCAGCCCGCGCTCGAATAGGGAACGGCCAAAGCGGCATATGTCTTCGCGAAGTTTTGCCTCGCTCATGTTGTGGCTCCCTCGATCAGTTCGAACCCGAGATCGATCTTCGTCGGCGGCCCGTCGGAGCAGACCAGCCGAGCACCGGTCTCTCCGACCGCGACGCGTGGCGTCCGGATGGTGGAAAGCGGTTGTGGCGCCGCGCGTGCGACGTCCAGGCCGTTATAGCCGAAAATCGCCAACCGGCCGGGGATGGCGATGCCGCGGGCAAGGCAATGGAAATAACCGCCAATCGCCATGTCGTCGTTAGAGAAATAGACGGCATCGAGATCGGGGGCGCGCCCGAGCAGCCGGCCGAGACCGTCGCGCCCGGCCTCGATCGACGAAGATGAGGGAATGATTTCTTCCGCGGCGACTTCAAGGCCTGCCTCTGCGAGCGCCGAGCGAAATCCGGCGAAGCGTTTGGCGGCGCGCAGATCGCGGCTGAGATCGTGGCCCACATAGCCGATGCGCCGATAGCCGCGCGAGACCAGGTGACGCGCGCTCGCGCCTCCCGCGTCGCGGTTGGAATAACCGACGACGATGTCGATGCCATCGCCATCCGAATCGAGCAGTTCGGCGACCCTGATGCGGGCGTGCCTGAGCATGGCCACGGTACGCTCGCTGTGTTCGAGTCCGGCCACCATCATGCCCGCCGGACGCCAGCTAAGCAGCGACTCGACGAGGGTTTCCTCGCGGCCCTGTTCGTAGTCCGTCACCGCGACGACAGGCTGGAATCCGGCGCCCACCAGCACCGTGTTGGCGCCGCGCAGCATGTCCGGAAAGACGATGTTGCTGAGCGACGGTATCACGATCCCGACCAGCTTGGAGCCGGTCGAGGCCAGCGTGCCGGCGATGCGGTTCGGCACATAGCCGAGGCTTCTCGCGGCATTGAGGACGCTCTCGCGTGTCTTGGCCGAAAATGAACCGTGCCCGCGCAACACGCGCGAAGCGGTGCTCTCGCCGACGCCGGCCGCGCGTGCGACATCGGTAAGGGTCGTCGTCCCCGTCGGTATGCCGTCGGCCAGCTCGTCGGCCACTTTCGATCTCCCCGCTGGAGCGCGACGTCGCACTCGACCGTCCTCGCCTCCGTCCATCCTCTTTTGCCATGTCGCGGCAACCTTTTCAAACAATTGTTGGCAGCGCTGCCATTTTTTGGTTGGCAGCGCTGCCAATCCATGTTACCCGGTTACGCAAGCGCTGCCAAAACCGCCACCGGCGGGGCGCGCTGGAACCCATTCACAGTCAAGGGAGGAACCAATGACCGTGCTTACACCTGCGCCACCGGCGCAAGCCGTAGCCGAAATCGAAACGAGGATGACCGCCTACAGCAAGGTCTTCTGGCGCATCGTGCCGTTCCTGATGCTGTGCTACGTCGTTGCCTATCTCGACCGCGTCAATATCGGCTTCGCCAAGCTGCAGATGTCGGCCGACCTCGGCTTCAGCGAGACCGTCTACGGCCTCGGCGCCGGCATCTTCTTCATCGGCTATTTCCTGTTTGAGGTGCCAAGCAACGTCATTCTTCACAAGGTCGGCGCGCGCATGTGGATCGCGCGCATCATGATCACCTGGGGTTTGATCTCAGCTGGCTTCATGTTCGTCACGTCCGCGCCGACATTCTACCTGTTGCGCTTTCTGCTGGGCGTCGCCGAAGCCGGGTTCTACCCGGGGATCATCCTTTTCCTCACCTACTGGTATCCCTCGCATCGCCGGGCCAAGATCATCGCGGTGTTCATGTCCGCGATCCCGGTCTCGGGCATATTGGGCAATCCTCTTTCCGGCTGGATCATGGATTCGTTCGATGGCGCCCACGGCCTCGCCGGATGGCAATGGATGTTTCTTATCGAGGCGGTTCCAGCCGTCCTTCTCGGCATCGCTGTCTTGTTCTTCCTCGACAACGGCATTCGTCAGGCCAAGTGGCTGAGCGAAACGGAAAAGCAGGCCCTGGAAGAGGAGATCGCACGCGAGGAGCGTCACAAGGAGAGTGGGCATTCGGTAGCCGGTATCTTCCGCGATCGCCGAGTTTGGCTGATGTGCCTGATCTACTTCACCTTCGTGATGGGCCAGTACGGGCTGACTTTCTGGATGCCGACCCTGGTCAAGGCGACCGGCATCACCGGAAACTTCAATATCGGACTGATCAGCGCGATCCCCTTCATCTGTGCCGTCGTGGTCATGAATCTGTTCGGACGCAGCGCTGACAGGCATCGCGAGCGCCGTTGGCACCTGGTCGTTCCGGCACTGCTCGGCGCCGTCGGTTTCGTCGTCGCGGCCGCCAGCTCGAATCTGACGATCGCCATCGCCTTCCTGTCCGTTGCAGCGGCCGGAGCGATCACCTGTGCGCCGCTGTTCTGGTCGCTGCCGACGTCATTTCTCGCCGGGACAGGTGCCGCGGCAGGCATTGCGCTCATCAATTCGGTCGGCAATCTGGCCGGCTTTGTTAGCCCGTATCTCGTCGGCTACCTGAAGGATTTGACCGGCGCAACGCAGGTGGGCATGTATGCGCTCGCCGCAATCCTGGTGCTCGGCGCGGTCCTGGTGCTGACGACGCCACCCAAGCTGGTCAATCGCTAAACCGGACTGCGTTTCCAACAAGGATCTCCGTGATGACCGTTTATGATCGAAGCAAGGAAAACCCCGCCGGGGCAAGGACGAATCGGGCCGCCCTGATCGGCATCGGTTCCATGGGACTTGGCATGGCCATGTCGCTCAGGCGGGGCGGGTTTGAAGTGGCTGGCTTCGACGTCGACGCCGCGGCCGTCGCCCGGCTCGTCGACGCGGGCGGCCGAGGCGCGGCAAGCCCCGCCGAGGCCGCTGAAGGTGCCGACGTCGTCGTGTCGGTGGTCGTCAACGCCGCGCAAACGGAGGCCATCCTGTTCGGTACGAACGGCGTCGCCGAAACCATGGCCGAGGGCGCGGTTTTCGTCTCCTCGGCCACGATCGATCCCGATGCGGTGCGCCGCCTTGCCACGCCGCTCGAAGCGACGGGACGGCTCTATCTCGACGCGCCGATCAGCGGCGGGTCAGCGCGCGCCGCCGAGGGTGCGCTCACCATTCTGGCCTCCGGCAGCCCTGCCGCCTTCGCCAGAGCGCGGCCGGCACTGGATGCAATAGCCGCCAACGTCTATGAACTCGGTGACGAGCCGGGCGTTGGTGCAGCCTTCAAGATGATCAACCAGTTGCTTGCTGGCGTGCATATCGCGGCGGCCAGCGAAGCCATCGCATTTGCCGCCCGGCAAGGGCTGGACATCCGCAAGGTCTACGAGGTGATAACTGCCTCCGCAGGCAATTCGTGGATGTTCGAGAACCGGGTGCCGCACGTGCTGGACGGCGACTACACACCGCGCAGCGCGGTCGACATCTTCGTCAAGGACCTCGGCATCATTCAGGATATGGCCCGCAGCGCCAAATTCCCGGTGCCGGTGGCCGCAGCCGCGCTACAGATGTTCCTGGCGACCTCGGCGGCTGGAATGGGCCGGGACGACGACGCATCCGTCGCCCGGCTCTACGCAAAGATCACCGGCACCGAACTGCCTACCACCCGCAAACCTGGCCAAACCGGCCTGACATCGGCCTGAGGAAGACTGGATCGCCCGTGCCCCGCTTTGCCGCCAACCTGACAATGATGTTCAGCGAGTGGCCGTTCCTGGATCGGTTCCAGGCGGCCGCCGATGCCGGCTTCCGTGCGGTCGAATTCCTGTTTCCTTACGAGCACACGCCCGAGGCGATCGGCGAGCGCCTTCGCAGATACGGTTTGACCCAGGCTCTGTTCAATTTGCCGCCTGGCGATTGGGCGGCCGGCGAGCGAGGACTGGCCGCCTTGCCCGATCGGTTCGCCGAACTTCAGGCCGCCGTGGCATCTGCCCTTCCCTACGCGGAGGCCACGGGCGTGAAGCGCCTGCATTTGATGTCGGGGCTCGCCGCTCGCGGGGACAGGGCGGCCATGGATGCCTATCGCAAAGCGATCCTCTGGACCGCCGGCAAGCTTGCCGATCGCGGCATCGATCTGGTGATCGAACCGATCAATGGTCGCGACATGCCCGGCTATTTCCTCAATGACTTCGACTTTGCCGAACAGCTCATCGGCGAACTGGCGCTGCCCAACCTCAAGCTGCAGTTCGATGTCTACCACCGCCAGATCCTGCATGGCGATGTCGTCATGGCGTTGCGCCGGCTGCTGCCGATCATTGGCCATGTCCAGATAGCAAGCGTGCCCTCCCGCCATGAGCCGACTTCGGAAGAGCTCAACGACCGGTTCATCTTCGCGGAACTGGACCGGCTGGGCTATGATGGTTTCGTCGGTTGCGAATATCGGCCCAGCGGCACGACACTTGAGGGGCTCGGCTGGTTCGCCCCCTTTGCCGGCGAGCCCCTTCCCCAGGCTGGCATCGGAGTTTCGCCATGAGCCTCGCCCTCGGCGCAATTGCGGACGACTACACAGGCGCGTCCGACCTGGCCAACACGCTCGCCAAGGAAGGCCTGCGCACGGTTCAAACCATCGGCGTTCCGGCCGCAGGTCTCGATCTTCCCGAGGTCGACGCGGTTGTCGTCTCGCTCAAGATCCGTTCGGTTGTGGCAGCGCAGGCGGTGGAGCGCGCCCGCGCGGCCGACCAATGGCTGCGCGCCCGCGGGGCAGCGCATGTGATGTACAAGATCTGCTCGACCTTCGATTCCACCGATGCTGGCAATATCGGCCCGGTGCTGGACGCCTTGCGTCACGACGTGAACGAGAAATCGGTTTTGGTGACGCCGGCCTTTCCGGAAACCGGCCGAACCGTCTACCAGGGGAATCTTTTCGTCGGCGCGGTGCCGCTCAACGAGAGTCCGCTCAAGGATCACCCGCTCAATCCCATGCGCGATGCCAATCTGGTGCGCGTACTCGCCCGGCAGAGCATGGCAGCGGTCGGGTCGATCGACCTCGCGACGGTCGCGCGCGGCGCGGACGCGATCCTCGCGCGCAACGCGGCGATTTCCCAGGATGGGGCCGGAGCGGCGATCGTCGACGCCGTGTTCGAGAGCGATCTTGAAGCGATCGGCGCCGCAGCCTTGGCACAACGCCTGTCGGTCGGAGCGTCCGGCCTGGGATTGGGTCTCGCCCGCGGCCTGGTCGCCGCCGGCACCGCGCAGCGCCATCAACGGACGGTGCTGCGGGATCGGCCGGCCAAGGGGCCCGCGGCGTGCTTGGCCGGCAGCTGTTCGCGGGCGACCCTGACGCAGATTGCCCGCGCCGAAGAGACGATGCCGGTGCTGAGGCTCGATCCGGAAAGGTTGATGAGCGGAGCGGCGGAGACGCACCGTGCGCTCGCATGGGCGGCCGCCCGCTTGGCCGATGGCCCCGTGCTCATCGCCAGCAGTGGATCGCCCGAGGTGGTTTCGGCGCTGCAGGCGCGGCATGGACGTGACGCTGCCGGTCATGTGATCGAGCAGTCGCTGGCGACGATCGCCGAAGGTCTGGTCGAACTCGGCGTGCGCAGGTTGGTCGTGGCAGGCGGCGAGACGTCCGGCGCCGTCGTGGACCAGCTTGCCATTCCCGCCTTCGAGTTGGGCCCCGAAATCGCCGCGGGTGTCCCCGCGCTGCGCGCACTCGGCAGCCCGCACGGCGAGCTGCTGCTTGCCCTGAAGTCAGGCAATTTCGGTGGCGACCGTTTCTTCGCGGACGCCTTGGCCGTTTTGGCATGAGGAGTGACGGGGTCTTGGCTGTCCAAGGATAACTGAGAAGGTCGCGCCAGGGTCGAATGGCAGCGATGGACTGCGAAGAGGCCGCTCCTGCGCCATCAACCGAATGACTGATTTTTGGTCGAAGACGGTGATGCACAATCTCGCGCCCGGCGGACCTGCCGAATGACGGCAGCCGCTACGACCTGCACCGATCGCTGCCGGCAGCGCGCCGGCCGCCGCAGTGGTGCCCTTGAGCGACAATTCGCCCCTTCATAAATCCGTTGTGTCGATTTCGTAGATGAAACAGGGGGGCTTTGTGTAATGCCACTCTCTGGAAAAGGATGGAAAATGTCCAAGATCCCCGGCAAGACCGAAACGATCGACAACGCGGAATCCGCTACTTACGAGCCGTACCGGGTTACCGAGCAGGTTCGCGCTGTCGCCGAACAGGGCGTTGAGCAGGCGAAGGAAGCATTTTCCAAATTGGAATCGAACGCCGAGGCGACTCAAAAGGCTCTTGAGTCGACCCTTGAGGTGGCCAAGACCACCCGCAACGAGGTGTCGCTGAAGACGATCGCAGCTCTGCGAGCCAATGCCGAAGCCGGCTTCGCTCACCTCGAAGCACTGGTTGCCGTGAAGTCGCCATCCGAGTTCTTCGAGTTGCAGGCCGCTTTCGTGAACAAACAGATCGACACTTCCGTCGAGCAGGCCAAGACCCTGCAGGCGGTGATGTTGAGAGCCACCGAAGACGTATCCAAGCCGATCAAGGATGCCTTCGAAAAGGCTTTGAAGAACCTCAAGGCCGCTTGACTGCTCAGGCAATCCGAGACCGGAGGTCGCAGACCTCCTCTGCTCGTTACGACATCAAGACCGGCACCTTCGCGCCGGTCTTCTTCCATTCGGCCGGCGTCCTTTGCACGAACCTCATCCATCGGCCAAGCATCGCTTTTCCAAACAGTTGGCTACGGAAAGGCGCGCAGAGACGGAGACGAAGGCCCGAAATCGGGACGAGGACGCCGCTTTGGTCCTGTAGCTACTTGACCGTTGATCGTTGCAGCCCGGTGCCGGCGATTTCTCCGGGGCTGCTTTCGAAGTCGAAGAGCCTTTGGGTCGCAAGCGCCGCGGCGCCACGCGCCCAGGAATCGTCTGCCCAATCGGGTGCAATCGGCGGCGGGTCCCACATGGCATAACGCTTCAATGCATCGCGCATTGGCCCGAACAGATAGTCGCCAAAGGTCGCAATGGCGGTACGCTGATCCTGTCGGCGTTGAGCGGGACGCGGGACGAGAACAACCACAGCATTCGCGAACAGGCTCCCGGCAAGGCCCTTGCAGCCGTCGTGGGAACGCTGCAACTCGACCCTTACGGCTGCACAATAATCCGGTCCTGAACAAATCGAACCAGCGTCCGTAGACGCCGAACAGATGCTCTTCGAGGCGAAAAATGCGTTCTTCAACCCGCCGCCACAAGGGATCGCAAAAGCGTTTCCTTGGCGGATGACAAGTGGGTCCGGCTGCCAGTTCCAGCGCGCAAGATCGTGGCTCAATGGGCGTCGATGTAAGTCAGATGCTCGATCAAAGCTGCGTGGTTGCGCTGCTTCTCGTCGCCCTTGTTCGAGGCTGGAGAAGTCATGAAATCGAGTTGACAGGATAGCGTCGCATCGTCCAACCTGCTCCCCTCACCAGGGGAGTCCCGGCAAGGGGCTGAGATACTGCTATCGCGCGCAGTGACCCGTTGAACCTGATCCAGTTCATACTGGCGTAGGGACGGTGCGAGGCTTCGCGGGTCGGCAATCCGGCTTCGGCATTCGGGCAGTGCCCGCATCCTAAGCGAAGCGTCACTTCCTCCTCATCGCGTGGACTGGGTCTCCGTTGCACTCGAGCAAGGAGGCTCACTCATGAATGCCCACACCCCGACCGTCACCGTCGGCGAATTGTCCGCTTCGAAGAAGGTCCACAAACCCGGTCAGCTTCACCCGGAGCTGCGGGTGCCGATGCGCGAGATCTCGGTCCACTCGAGCGCCGGCGAGCCGCCGGTCACTGTCTACGACTCGTCCGGTCCCTACACGGACGCCACGGTGAAAACCGACATCGAGCGTGGCTTGCCACGGCTGCGCGAGGCATGGATCGAGGCGCGCGGAGACGTGGGGCGCTACGAGGGCCGCACGATCAAGCCGGAAGACAACGGCTTCGTCTCAGCCGATCGCCTGACGCCGGAATTCCCGGTTCGCAACAGACCGTTGCGCGCGGCCGGCGGCCGCGCTGTCACACAGCTCGCCTATGCGCGCGCCGGCATCATCACGCCTGAGATGGAGTTCGTCGCCATCCGCGAGAACCTCGGCCGTGAGCAGTTGCGTTCGAAACTTCAACGCGATGGCCAAAGCTTCGGCGCCGCGATCCCTGACTTCGTCACGCCGGAATTCGTGCGCGACGAGGTGGCGCGCGGCCGCGCCATCATCCCGTCCAACATTAACCACCCGGAAAGCGAGCCGATGATCATCGGCCGCAATTTCCTGGTCAAGATCAACGCCAATATCGGCAACTCCGCCGTCACCTCGTCGATGGCCGAGGAGGTCGAGAAGATGGTGTGGGCGATCCGCTGGGGCGCCGACACGGTGATGGACCTCTCGACCGGACGCAACATCCACAACATCCGCGAATGGATCGTGCGCAATTCGCCGGTGCCGATCGGCACGGTGCCGATCTACCAGGCGCTGGAGAAGGTCGGCGGCGTCGCCGAGGAACTGACCTGGGAGGTGTTCCGCGACACCCTCATCGAGCAGGCCGAGCAGGGCGTGGACTATTTCACGATCCATGCCGGCGTGCGCCTGCCCTATATCCCGCTCACCGTCGATCGCGTCACCGGCATCGTGTCGCGCGGCGGCTCGATCATGGCCAAGTGGTGCCTGCATCACCACAAGGAGAGTTTTCTCTACGAGCATTTCGAGGATATCTGCGACATCGCCCGGTCCTATGACGTGGCGTTCTCGCTCGGCGACGGCCTTCGCCCCGGCTCGATCGCCGACGCCAATGACGCGGCCCAGTTCGCCGAACTGGAAACGCTGGGCGAACTCACCAAGATCGCCTGGGCCAAGGACTGCCAGGTGATGATCGAAGGGCCCGGCCACGTGCCGATGCACAAGATCAAGCAGAACATGGACAAGCAGCTCGCGGTCTGTGGCGAAGCGCCGTTCTACACGCTCGGGCCGCTCACCACCGACATCGCGCCGGGCTATGACCACATCACATCGGGCATCGGCGCGGCGATGATCGGCTGGTTCGGAACGTCGATGCTCTGCTACGTCACGCCGAAGGAGCATCTCGGCCTGCCCGACCGCGATGACGTCAAGACCGGCGTCATTACCTACAAGATCGCCGCCCACGCCGCCGACCTCGCCAAGGGCCATCCGGCCGCCCAGGTCAGGGACGACGCGCTGTCGCGGGCGCGCTTCGAGTTCCGGTGGGAGGACCAGTTCAACCTCTCGCTCGATCCCGAGACGGCGCGCGCCTTCCACGACGAAACCCTGCCCAAGGAGGCGCACAAGGTGGCGCATTTCTGCTCCATGTGCGGTCCTAAATTCTGCTCGATGCGGATCTCGCACGACATCCGCGCGGAAGCGCAGAAGGAAGGGGCGGCCATGGCTGCGAAGTACCGCGACGGCGGCGATCTCTACATGCCGGTCGACAGCACCTCCGAGCGCACGGACACGCCATGAAGGTGCTCGTTCGCGGCGCTGGCGTCGCCGGATTGACGCTCGCGCACGAGCTGGCAACGCGCGGCGCCGATGTGACCGTGGTCGAGAAACGCCTCGAGATCGCCGGCAATGCCTCCTGGCAGGCCGGCGGCATGCTCGCGCCCTGGTGCGAGCGCGAGAACGCCGAAGAGACCGTGCTGACGCTCGGACGCGGCGCAGCCGACTGGTGGGACGCCGCCTTGCCCGGTCATGTCGCGCGCCGCGGCACGCTGGTGCTGGCGTCTGCCCGCGATGCCGGCGAACTCGACCGCTTCGGCCGCCGCACGTCCGGCTTCAGACAGCTCGGTGCCGGTGAAATCGCGGTTCTCGAACCGGCCCTCGAAGGCCGGTTCGGCCGTGGGCTGTACTTCGCTGAGGAAGCGCATCTCGACCCACGGACGGCTCTGCTTTCCCTGCGCGACAAGCTGCGCGGGATGGGCGCGCGCGTCGAGTTCGGCCGCAACTCGGCGCCGGCATCTCAGGATATCGAGGTGGACTGCACCGGCAGCGGTGACAGGCGACCGGAACTGCGCGGCGTGCGCGGCGAGATGCTGATCCTGCGAACGCACGAGATCTCGCTGGCCCGCCCGGTGCGGCTGCTGCATCCGCGCGTCTCCGTCTATGTCGTGCCCCGCGCGGAAAACCTGTTCATGGTCGGCGCGACGATGATCGAGTGCGATGCCGAAGGCCCGATCACCGCGCGCTCGACCATGGAGCTGCTCGGCGCCGCCTATGCGCTGCATCCGGCCTTCGGCGAAGCCGAGCTGGTCGAAACCGGTGTTGGCGTGCGTCCCGCATTCGTCGACAACTTGCCTCGCGTCGAGCGCGACGGGAGGAATATTCGCATCAACGGCCTCTACCGCCACGGCTTCCTGCTCGCGCCGGCCATGGCGCGGCAGGCAGCCGACCTCATCCTGGGAAATCCTGGAGCAAAGGAGTTTGCCCTTGAAGCTCACCGTTAACGGCCAAGCCCATGAAGTCGCGGCCGAAACGCTTGCCGCGCTGCTCCGCGAACTTGACTTCCAGGGCAGCTGGCTCGCCACCGCGCTGAACGGTGACGTCGTGCCAGCCGGGGAGCGCGACCGCTGCCGGCTCGCCGATGGCGACCGCATCGAAATCCTCTCACCGATGAAAGGAGGCTGATCCATGCTCGAGTTCTATGGACAGAAACTCGCGTCCCGCCTTCTGCTGGGCACCGCGCTTTACCCCTCGCCTGCCGTCATGGCGGAGGCGGTGAAAGCGTCCGGCACGGAGATCGTCACGGTGTCGCTCCGCCGCGAAACATCGGGCGGCAAAGCCGGCGGCCAGTTCTGGTCGCTGGTCCAGTCGCTCGGCGTTCGCGTGCTGCCCAACACCGCCGGCTGCCACTCGGTGGTGGAAGCGGTCACCACAGCGCGGATGGCGCGCGAGGTGTTCGGCACCGACTGGATCAAGCTCGAAGTGATCGGCAACCACGATACGCTGCAGCCCGACGTCTTCGGATTGGTCGAAGCCGCAAGGATCCTTGCCTCCGAAGGCTTCGACGTGTTTCCCTATACGACCGACGACCTCATGGTTGCCGAGCGCCTGCTCGACGCCGGCTGCAGGCTCTTGATGCCCTGGTGCGCGCCGATCGGCTCCGCCCGCGGGCCGCAGAACCCCGATGCGCTGCGAAGCCTGCGCGGCCACTTCCCCGGCATTCCGCTGATCGTCGATGCCGGCATCGGCCGGCCCTCGCATGCCGCGGCCGTGATGGAGTTCGGCTACGACGCGGTGTTGCTCAACACGGCCGTCGCCAAGGCAGGCGATCCCGCCGCCATGGCCGCGGCCTTCGGCAAGGCGGTCGAGGCCGGCCGGGACGCCTATTGCGCCGGCCTGCTCGAGCCGCGCGACATGGCCGTTCCCTCCACCCCCGTCATCGGCATGGCAGCATTCTCATGAAGCTCGATCCGTTTTACCTGATCGTCGATTCCGCCGCTTGGATCGAACGTCTGGTGCCGCTCGGCGTGAAGCTGGTGCAGCTGCGCACTAAGGACCAGGACGAAGCTTCGCTGCGCCGAGAAATTCGCGACTCGAAGGCAGTCTGTGACCGCCACGGCTGCCAGTTCATCGTCAACGACTACTGGCGCCTTGCGATCGAGGAAGATTGCGATTTCGTTCACCTTGGCCAGGAAGATCTGGCGGAGGCTGATGTGAAGGCGATCCGCAGGGCGGGCGTGAGGCTGGGCCTCAGCACTCACGACGGCGCCGAACTCGAAACCGCGCTCCAAGCCGAGCCGGACTATGTCGCGCTCGGACCGATCTACCCGACCATTCTCAAGGCGATGAAATGGGATCCGCAGGGGCTGGACCGCATTGCCGCCTGGAAGCAGCGCGTCGGCGAACTTCCGCTTGTGGCCATCGGCGGGCTCACCGTCGAGCGCGTAGCCGGTGTCTTCGCGCACGGCGCCCAAAGTGCGGCGGTCGTCACCGACATCACCCGCAACACGCACCCCGAGGCGCGGACGGCTGAATGGCTGGCGGCGACAGCCCAATGGCGTTGACGCCGCATGTGCTGATCGTCGCCGGCTGCGATTCAAGTGGCGGCGCCGGAACAGCCCGAGACGTCGAGACCGTATCCGCCTTTGGGCTGCGCAGTTGCCTCGCCGTCACGGCCGTGACCGTCCAGACGCACTCGGCCGTCGAACACATCGAGCAGATGCCGCCGGAGCTTATCGTCGCCCAAATGTGCGCTGCCTTTGCTGCCAATCCGGTCGCAGCCGTCAAGATCGGCATGCTGGGGACGGCGGCAGCCATTGAGGCGGTCGGCTCTGTCCTGGCGGCCCATCCGAAGGTGCCGGTGGTCCTCGACCCTGTGCTTGCCTCGACCTCGGGACGCGTGTTGCTGGAGGACGATGCCGTCGACGTGTTGCGCCGTGATCTGATGCCGCTCTGCCGGCTCGTGACCCCCAACCTGATCGAGCTGGCAACGTTGGTGGGAGCAGACCCTGCGAAGGACGAAGAAGGCGCGTGCGTTCAAGGCGAGGACCTGTTGGCGACGGTGCGGACCGCCGTGCTCGTCAAGGGCGGGCACGCGCATGGAGATCAAGCGAATGACGTTCTCATGCAGCCGGACCGTCGCGCCGTTCGGGTCGAAGCGCCTCGCGTTCATGGGGGGATGCGTGGCACCGGCTGCGTGCTGTCCAGCGCCATCGCCGCATCGTTAGCTCAAGGTCTGCCGTTGGAGGCGGCGGTACGGGGCGCCAAGACCTATGTTCTTGAACTCCTTCGTGGGGCGCGATGACGTTGAACGGGCGAGCGCAATGCGCATCTTGACCGATTCCCAGGAGGTCAGAGGCGCATGCCCTCCAGGTCCGAGCCGGCGATCTAATAAACCTTGGAGGTCAATGGCATCAACTCGTTACCGTCTGCTACTCACCTCGCTTCATAAGATGCTGCCCCAACAATCTGGAGCAGCGGCCGGAAGCGAACGGTCACAAGTGGCGGCCCGAGTTTGGCCTCCAGCATGGGCATGCAGCGGCAGTGTAGGCTTGTGTCGTCCGGGCAATGGTGGTTAGTCGCTCGATGGTGCTGCGCCTCCAACTTGACGGGAGCAAACGCGGGGATCGCCTTTTGCCCAGCCCGTCAACAGGCCCGGAAGTTCTGGCCTCGCTCAATTTTCATTAACAAAATCAAAGGTAATGGTGGGCCCGGAGGGTCGTCGTTTTCGACAGGAAATCAATATGTTAGCGGGTGGTTCGCCTACCCTTTTCCCTCGTATTCTCTCGTATGGTCTGGCGAACCGAAAGACGATGGACGAGAATAGTTACTGGCTTCGAGATATCGACGATGGAGCCCTAAGTAGCCAGCCACTTCCTCCTGGTGAATGACCGAAATGGGGCCGTTTGCAGACAGTCCGCTTTCACGGCATCGAAATCAAATGGCTGCCATTGAAGCGCGAGGGAGTTGAAGCTTCGACCTCTCCCTTACCAAGGGAGTGCTCTACCACCGCAGCGACGCGCGCCTAAATGGCCGCTGCCGCCTTGAATTGCAAGGCGTTGAGGGGCCCGTTTAGCAGCCTGCGCGGTTTTGGCTCGATGTTTCCAAAGTGGCAACACACGGGCTCGGAACACCGCCAAGCCTACACCGGTTTTGCAAGAGCTACACCGCATTTGTTGCCAGCTCGTTGCCGTTTTGGATGCGAAGAGCCCGTACAGGGGTTTCTCGCACCCCCGCCCTTCACTCACTACTTGCGAAGGCCTTCGCGCGTTCCGGCGATGATGCCGGGAATGCGCCGATGGCGTGTAGAGCTATCCAACGACCGTTTTGGGGCCGCCGACGGCGCGGGCAAACTTGCACTTTGTCGCCGCCTTAGCGCCTGAGCCGTGATACCGATGATCGGTGCGGTCGGCCCCCCGGAGCGATGGCGCGCAAACACCAATCTCCGCCACCACCCGGCGGAACGGGATAACATGGGCAATCCTGCAGAGGATAAAGAATCGGCCCCTGATCGCTCAGTCGTCGCAGAGGTCCGAGCAGATTGGTGCGCACCTCACCCTATCATGCAGCGAGCATCCCTTTCCGCCGACGGCGCACGCGTCAAACGAGTACTTGTTGCTGCAGCCCGGTGGATAGGGACCAAACCCGTCGCCGGGATCATCGCCGCCCTGTGCCAGAATTCGCCTTCCTTCCTTGTGGGCAGCGGACCATTGGGACTGGAGCCGAACTTTGGATTGGTCGTCGCCACGAGACCACGAGCCGGCGGCGTAAGCCGATGCCGCGCCCCCAAAAATTGAGGCCGCCACGGCCGCGGCCACTAGGGCCTTTGCTATCGATGACATTTTTCAACCTCCTCTCGACGGTCGCCATTGGGATGGCTTTCCATGGGGCCTCCCAAGGGCCGTCTCCTGCGTGCAGTTAGTCAATCGCAACTATTCATGCATACGTCGTAATTATCTCTGCAGTCTGGTGCGCCAACTGCCTTGCAGTGCCTGTAGACGATTTCACAGCCCTTCGTACACTGATCCACTTTGATGATGGGAGACATGTTCTCCGCCTGACGCTTGACGCCGGGAAGGACTGACATAGCCACCTGATCTGAGGCTGGACCTTTGAAGGCCGGCCCCAACTCGCTTCCTATCGAAGCCGCAGAACCTTGCGAACATATCAAGGTTGCAGCCAGGCTAATAATGATTGCTACACGCTGTTTCATGGCTAACCCCTATATTCAATCTGAACCTGTCAGTTCAACGTCCGAAGAATCTCTTTATTATTTCGCGCTTAGTACATTCCAGATCCTATTGAGCGCTCGTGGCTATGCACTGACCATCTGACATATACTCTCCTGATGGACAATCTGGGCTATTCTGGTAGACGGGCGCTCGTCGCGGCGGCGGCGGGCGATAAGGGGCAGGTCGGCGGTAAACAGGTGCCTGCCGCCGAGGTTGTGAAAGCGTCTGGTTCATCAACGGCACAAATGCGTCCGTCGTTGAATTAATTTGAGCTGTGGAGCAACCAGATACGCAGGTCAGGCCGACAAGTATAGGTGTGATAATTGTACGCACGATAGTTTCCTCCCTTGGTTATTGCTCATCCCCTTTATACCGAATTCCCCAGCACGCATTTTCTCATCAGCCCGTCCTTCAATCGAGGCCGGACTCTAGCTCCAGGTCACGTCAGCCGACTCGGCCTTACCGAGGATAATCTGTTGAGGCTCCACAGCTAGCTACCCGAGATGATATGCAGTTAGCCCACTGTGTTGCCGGCCGAGCACTCGACGCGACCAATCAACCTTCACCGAGCGATGCACACGTCGCCTTTGCTGCTGTTCTGGCAATTGGCCGCCAGTGTTCGCCGCACGATCTCGCTGTTCCGGACTTGGCCGTAGGCGAAGCACACGTTCTCAGTTCAAAGCGCAGCGTTCCTCTGACCATCCGCGGGCCCGCTGTGCAGGTGTACAGACAGTGCCATTGTTATTATAATTCCATTTATCCTTGGCTGGAGAATTGCTGTAGCCCGGTCGATACCGTGGGCGATAAACGGGTTCGGAGTTGTTTTGCATGCTGCCCATTGCTCCGAGGAACGAGCGCATGAACATATCCACGTCAGCGTTGGTTTGCTGCTCCCGCCTTTGCTGCTCGTCGTGATACTCAGCGACACCCAAATTACGTGCGTAAAGGCCTGCTTCAGTGAGAGACCCGTTGAGCGCGTACACTTGGCAGTAGTCGTAGCCGGCACGTTTGCAGTCACGGACTGTCTCGGCCATCATGGCCTTGGCGTTGGCTGACGTTGCTTTCCTTTTATCGTTCCAGGTCCAGAAGCAGTGTGTGCTGCCAGTGCTCCTGTTATAGCCCCCGACAAAGACCTTAGCGCCGCGTAGGTTATTGTACCGGTTGTACATTGAGTTCTTACAGCCGTTCCAGACAGCGGCCCCGACAGTTCCAGCGGTGGCCGGCCCGACAGCGGCTGCCGAGACCAAACCTAGGGCAAACAGTGCAAGCAATCCGACAGCTGCGGTACGCATCTTACCCTCCTGCTATCAGGGATGCTCGCACCGTATGGGCGAGCACACCAAACGAGAACTGCATTGAGCGGTTCTGTAACCCTTGGCGGCGCACTCGCACTGGGCAGTTTGAGCGCTTTGAGGAGTGGGTCATTTCCTTACCTGAGTGCCCGTAAGGCCGCAGGCCACATATCCTCCACAATCCTTATTGCAATGGCGGGTAACAGTCCCGAGCAAAGCATTACCTGAACTCTTAATGTAGTGGCTCACAGCGGTCGCGCCCCGCCCATTGTAGCAATGCCGCCTCACCTCCGGCACTTGGCCTGGGGTGCCTTACCCGCAAGCTTCAAATGCGATCTGCGCTTGAATGGACCCCGCCAGAAGGTTCTGGGCCGGTGACCCCCGTCCACAATAGAAGAAGTAGGATTTGTAAGATGATGCGCATGAGACTCCCTCCCCTTGGGTCAAGTGGTTGCGCACGTGTTAGTTAAGCTACACCTAAAGTTCATGGTCTGGCAACTGCTTTTTGGTAGTGGGTCAGTCGTCTAATCGCGGACCGAAGATACGAGCCCAAATTTGTATTGAGGTGGGATTTGCCGGGAGCACGGTCGTTGCGGAACAGCTAGATATAAGCCCGCACACCTGACAGGCCGGCCTTGGCACCTCTGTTATGGATCAGCGGCCGAGTGCTGCCCCGGCAGCGATTGCGAATGCCGCGAGTGGTTCGCCTACCCGCCCTCGTATTCTCTCGGTCGGTCTGGCGAACCCAAAGACGATGGACGAGAATAGTTACTGGCTTCGAGATATCGACGATGGAGCCCTAACTAGCCAGCAACTTCCTCCTGGTGAATGACCGAAAGGGGGCCGGAAGCCGAACGGCAGCTTTCAATGAGCTAATGGCCCCGTAGCGTCGGCCTTTGAACATAGAGTCGGACGGCGGACGCCGCCTCATTTCCACATTCTCTCCATGATGATTCTTCCTGAACATCCGCTGCCAACACCGGTCCCTTTAAACTTACCGGTACCGTTGTCGCCCTTTATGACGCCAGTCAGCGTGTTCCCACCTGTTATTCCTTTATAAGTGAATATATGTCGAATGTTGACGTCGCCCGTAACAGAAATACTTCCTGTAAATCCGAAGGCAGACGATACTTTGCCGTCTTTTATAACGATTAACGATGACAGTTCGCGCCAATCGCCGCAGTTCGTTGTGGCTCGTCTGACTAATTTCCATGTGCCATCAAACGCGCTTAGCCCCTTCCCTTGAGGCGCACAATGATTGCCCTGCACCTCCATTCCGTCTTCGCAAACAAGCGGGCATATGCGAGTTCCGACCGCTCTTAGTCTTTCCAGAAGTCCCGCTGTCGGTTCCAACGAGGCAAATTTGACACCTTGCCGATCAGCATAATCTCGAAGCGCTTTGCGGCTGTCGCCTCCCCATTTCCCGTCAGCTTGGCCTTTAAGGCATCCTATGCGGGAGAGTTCTATTTGAGTAGCGCGCGCAAGCTCGCTGGCGCTTGTAGAAGGTGCCGATGGCTGCGCCGGTGGGTCGGGGTGTCCAAGGCGTGCGACTTCCGCCCCTTTGGTATCATCGCTTGCCTCAGTGGGGCGCATCCTCTCCGGCAGTAGCGCCAGCTGCTGCTCCGCTTTGATGCGCTTGTCGATCGCGTCGATCTTCAACTTTGCAAGAGATGCAAAAGCGCCGTCAGGAAATTGCTGCAAATACGCCTCGAAAAAGCTCTTGTCGGTTGAGTCCTTGATAGTCGCCCAATATGCAAGTTCGACTGCATCGTCCGGTGACGCCGACTGTGGCGTGGGGGTAGAAGGTGCGAGAGGCTTCAACACAACTTCGCCCGTAAGCGAAGAGTTTTCCCACGGCACTTGCTTGCCCCCAGTCGCCGCCAGCACATCGCGGCGCACATCGATGAGGTCGCGCATAATATCTTGCCCGGGCGGGCATTCTGTTCGGATCTCAGCCCGCTTTAACCGTTGTTTAATGTATGAGCGCCTACTAATACGCGGTGGTCAACATCCTCACACGCATTCGGCAACTGACGCGCGCGATAGGTCGGGACGCGGCTGGAAACGTTGCCGTTATCTTCGCGCTCACCCTGCCGATCGTAGTCGGTGGGGCGGGACTCGGCGTCGAGACGTCCTACTGGTATTATTCGAGCCTGAAGCTGCAGGCGACGGCCGACGCAGCCGCCTATGCCGGCGCGTTGGAAAAGGTTGCGGGTTCCAGCACCGCAGCGACCACGACGGCCGCCACGCAATCGGCGACCGACAACGGCCTCGCCAATGTAACAATCACCGTCCACACGCCGCCCACCTCGGGGTCGCACATGACCAACAAGGCGGTCGAGGTGATCCTCAATCAGAGCCTCGACCGGATGTTCACGGCGATCTTCTCCGAGAGCAAAGTGCCGGAGCGGGCCAGGGCGGTGGCGCTGATCACTGACGCCTCCAAGGCATGCGTATTGGCGCTCAATCCGTCGGCCTATCAGGCAGCGCTCTTCTCCGGCAACACCAGCGTCAAGCTGACGGGCTGCTCGGTCATGTCGAATTCGGTGCAGGCCGATGCCGTCAAGGTGCAGGGGTCGGCGGCGCTTCAGGCCGATTGCCTGATCGCGGTCGGCGGCGTCTCGCTCAGCAACCCGGTGACCACCGTCTGCAAGTCTCCGATCACCCAGGCTTTGCCCGCGTCGGACCCCTTCTCCAGCCTTCCGGCACCTGCGGCTGGCAACCCGTGCAAGGCCGTCAACGGGAGCAAAACGTCGCAAACGCTCCAGCCCGGAACTTACTGCAGCGGCATGGACCTCAAGGGCAATGTCACGCTCCAGCCCGGCACCTATGTCGTCCAGGGCAGTCTGAAGGTCAACGCCGGCGCGGCCGTCTCCGGAACCGGCGTGACCATCTTCATGTCCGGCAGCAACACCGTCAGCATGAATGGCAACGCCACTGTGACGCTGAGCGCGCCGACCTCGGGCACCTATTCCGGCGTGCTGTTCTACGGCGACCGGACCGGCACCAGCACATCAAGTACCTTTAACGGCACTGCGAGCTCGCTTTTGACCGGTGCCATCTATTTCCCCAAGCAGCAGGTCAACTACCTATAGGCAACTTCTCCGGGAGTGGCGGCTGCACCCAGGTCGTCGCCGACAAGATACAGTGGTCCGGCAGCACGACCATCAAACAGAACTGCTCGAGTCTCGGGATGAAGGACATCCCGTCGGCGCAGTCGGTTGCAATCGTCGAGTAAGAACGCCATTACCCTGTCCCAGCTCATCTAGGCAACGGCGGCTACACCACCTTCCCCCGAAAGCGTGTTTGCCATTTCCGCCCGCCTACCTCGGCGAACAAGAAGTCTGTAGAGAGTAACGACTCGTTCACCATATCACGGCATCGTAGTTGAAGGCGCCCACCCTGCGCCTATTCTAGCCCCGCGTCAGTGACGACGCGCCCCCGCCCAAAGCACGGGCGGCCGACGGTTTCACGTAACCCAACTCCCCCACCAGTATGCGTCGGCCGCCCGTGCCGATCTCCCAAGTGGTCCGCCGCGCGGCCGGGCCGATTGGTCAGTTCGTGGTCCGCATCCGCTCTCGGTGTCTCGTTTCAGGACGGGAATGCTGGCACCGGGCTTGCATCGAAGAGATTGCCGGTCTCACACCGGACTCCTGATTGGGCATCAGGGGTAACTGCGCCGGGCTTGAGGATTTGGGGTTCCTCGCCCGGCGATCTCTTTCAGCGCAGTCGCTAAGAACTGGTGTTAGATTGAAACGGATTCGCTGTGAATCCCCCATCTTCTGGTGCCAACTCTTGGCCCGGACGAGATCTTCGATGATATCGCCACTGCCCTCAGGGAGCCCAACAGCGATGTTTAGGGCAGGGTCCGCCTCTTTGCTCTAGATGCTGCCGGCTTCTTCACCGTGACAGACATGCCGGCGTCGATCAGTTGTTGCAGGGTCCAGCCGTCGGTTGGTGGTTCAAGGCGGGTTTCGCCCTTTTGGCTGAATTCCATTCATTAGTAGATGCGAATATTTCGGCTGCCGGTCATCTAGCTCTCCTGCCGGCCAAGGCCCGGTGGCCGCGCCCAAACGCCACACCCAAAGGCTACCGGGCCGCTCCCCTCCCGTGTCATGGACATGTTCAACGCCGCTTTTGGCCTCGCGCCGGTTCCCGTGCGGGGTACTTATGCGACCTTCAGGTTAATGACGCGCATCACTGCGACCACTGTTCCATTGTTCGTAGCAGCCTCTTTCGTACTGCCCTTGCCGCAGCTCCAAACGTCGCCTTCCTTGGCCGTGAACTTCATATCGCCGGCCGTAACTTCCAGTTCGCCTTCAGTGACCGTGCAGACCATGTCGTCGGTCATCACATCCCCCAGCGGGCTAGTTCCTTTCGGCTGATAAATCACGTCTTCCATGACGATTTTCTTATAGCCCTTGATATGGGAATCTCGTGTCCCCCGCTCGACTAGCCGAACGCCAGGAAAAATCTCCTTGCCCTCAGTCGGGCCATAGGTCTTGGCCGATACCGGCGTGAACTTTGCGGCCAAAAGCGGGGCGGCCAACGATGTGGCAGCAAGGGCGAGAGCATTACGTCGACTCATCTTCATAACATCCTCCCTGAGTTAGTCCGCCCGGTTGGGCGAACTTGATATTTTACGCGCCCGACAAGCCAAATAGTCAAAACACAATTGGGGATCCGCCCGGCAATCACCAGGCGAGGTATAGACAGCGAAACGGGAACTTGAACGGCAAGAGCCCGCCGCCTTGAGGGATGGCGAACGGGCTCCGGGGGACATGCCCCACGCGGCGCGGTGAACCTTGCCGGAGGACACACGCCGCGAGACTCAACCGGGACACTGGTAGGAATGTTCCCTTCCGCCGATGGGACAGAAGTCGGACAGGCTGACCTGTGCTGAAACCTTCGCCTCGCTACAGGGCCCGCTTACTTGGAAAACTGTTTCAGGTAAGCGATGACGTTGGCCACGTCCTGATCGTTCTTGAGGCCGGGAAACGCCATCTTCGTTCCTTTGATCATCCCCCTCGGGTCCTGAAGATACTTTGTCAGCGTGGGCTCATCCCATTTGATGCCGGATTTTCCGGCCTCGGCCATGGCCATGGAATAAGTGAAACCGGGATGCGTGCCCGCGGTGCGCCCGATGACACCGTGCAGAGAGGGGCCGACCTTGTTCTGGTCCTGGTCGGCAATGTGGCAGACCTTGCACTTGGTGAAGACCTTCTCGCCTGCGGCGGCGTCCTGCGCCCGCGAAGGGCTTGCAATGAAGATCGTGGCCGACGAGGCGATGAAAAATGCGATTGCGCGCATGGCGGCATTCCTCCCTGATCGATCGTCATCTGCTGGATCCGCTTCTTAGTCAAGCTGGCCGGTGTCTTGGGTTCCATCCTTAAAATCCTGAAATGTCGCATGACGCAGCGTGTGCTCCCCGCGAAGGAACTTCACCCTGCCCGTGATGCCGGGTTTAACCCACTCGACATCATCGGCGAAGGCGCTCGGCACCCGCTGCGCAGGCTTGGATGCCCTGGCCGCTTCGACACGTTTCCAAAGCCGCTCCCTGAGGCCGCTGGGCAGCGTTATGAACGCCGTGCCGGCATATCGGCCACCGCGCGCCACGATCGCCGCAGCGGGCTTTCCAGGCTTTCGCTTGATGCCCAGCAGTTCGAAGTCGCCGACCTCCCAGCATTTCGTCTTCACCCAGAAATCCTACTTGCCACTGCGATAGGAGCTCGTACGGCGCTTCGACACGATGCCCTCAAGGCCCCTCTTTTCGACGGCTTCGAAGAAGGAGGCGCCGTTGCCTTCGACATGATCCTAATACTGGATTATGCCCTCAGCCGGCTTGATCAGGTTCCAGACATCGCCTTGCGTTCGATCAGCGGCAGCACCCGAACGTGCTCGCCGTTGAGATAGAGTAGGTCGAAGGCGACGAAGGCGAGCAGCTCGGCTTCCAAGTCATACGCGAATGGATGGCGTGGAAGTTCGGCCGCCCGTCCGGGTCCGGCGCGATCACCTCGCCATCGATGATGAACGACTCCGCCGGCAGCTTTTCGGCCGCGTTGACCATCGGCCAGTAGCGCTGGGACCAATCATGTCCGTTTCGCGAGAATGCCCGCACACCTGCCCAATCGCGGACGAGCTGGGTGCGGAAGCCATCGTACTTGTTCTCGTGCAGCCAGTCGTCGCTGACCGGCGGCTCGACCTGGATAGGCTCAAGCGGCTTGATGAACATCAACCGCTCTCTGGCGTTACGCATGCACCCGAACTCTCCGACCGCGATTCAAGCCGTCCGCGGCCCATCGGTTCCGGGCTCTTTTAGCGAATTTGTATGTAATATGTTTATTCGCGGTCTACCCCGCCAAGCTTCCTTCGCGGTTCGCCAGGGCTTCGAAGATCACCTCGTAGACGCTTTCGACTTCCTTGTTGATCTCGGCGGCCGGGATGCCTTCTCGGTCGGCCGCTCCCATGAGCTGGTCGGCCAAGTCGCTCACTGCGACGGGATCATCAGTCATCGCGTTCGGCAGGTGCTCTGCCATCCATTTGTCGACGAAATTTACACCCCGTGTGCTCATCAATGGAGTAGGACGGCCGAGAGGACGGACATGCCAACCGACAGAGGCACGGCCACCAGCAAACAAGCTTCTAAGATGATTGTTTCTTTGTCACTGAACATGGAAAGGCAATGCTTTTCCGGGGCGTTAAGTTCCGGAGCCTTCAGGCACGGACTAGTTTTCGGCGCCTCGCCTCTGTTCCGCTTGGCGCCTATCGATCGCGACCTGGAGCCGGATGGCTGCAAGCACGAGGGCGACCGGAATTGTGTCGGATTTGGCTTCTGGTTTCTGCATTCCGCCTATAACAAATGTTAGTGGCCGGCCGGTTCCCCCGAAAATCGTGGAGCGGTTAACGCAACGGACGCTCGGGAAAGCGTCACGCTATCGGAACGGCGGAGCGATCAGCTATCCTCTCCTGCCGGTATCTCCAGCTCCGAAGGCGATATTCCTGCGCGCAGCTGGCTCAGCCGTAATTCATCGACCCAATAGACCTCGCCGTCGACCAGCACGCGAGCCTCGTAGGAGCCTCCGGAGAAACGCTGCGCCGTGATGTAGAGACCTTGTGGCGGTCGACCGCTTTGCGGACTGCGGCGCGCTTTGAATTCTGGCGGGTGACCGGACTGGCCATAAACGCGGTACTCTTGACGCAACTACAGGCGATTAATTTGCTTGCGCCGGAATTGTTCCAACGCGCATATCGCGACGTTTAATCGAAAGCTGTGCCAATGGGGTGCTTGATAAAGTAGAACCGACGCCGGCTTCGATACTTGCGTTCCGATCGGTCGATCACGCCCTTCGTCTGCAGAGATTTCAGCACGTCGCTAGCGCCCCTCCAATCGCGCCCTATCAATAAGCCGGCCTCTTCTTTGACGTTTATGCGCTTTTGATCGGCCAGATAGTTCACCACCATCCGCTCGCTTTCCGAAAGCGTCGCATAAACTTCCGGGTTAATCGCCGAGACCGCTTCCGCACGCACATAGAACTTGCGGTGCTCAACGTTGTTTTTAAGCGTGACGACAATTTTGTGGGTGCCGACCTGCTTCTGGTCGAAAATTGGGTCCGGTAGGTTCGCATGGCGCATGTCGTCACGCATGCGCCGCGTCCCTTCAAACGCGCACAAGACATGGTTGAAGTAGAACATTGCCCAGCTCTCGGGGTGCTGCTCTACCTTCAGATAGCGCAGGCGCTCACGCTGTAATTCCCTGCTCAACACATGCAGTCTCCCCCATTGGCTTCGGCCGGTGGGGGGCTCTTTTTCGTCTCTGGCGAGGCTAGCGAGAGGCGGCTTCCTACCAGCTTCCGATAGTGATTGTTACGATGATCGCGAAATCCTATGGCAGCTTAGCGCTCCCATAGCATCGGTCGAGGCGGGCGCCTATCGCCATGCCCGAGCCGGAGCTCCGCTGGGTTAGCAATCGGAACCGTATGGACCCGGTTGCCTAAACCGCGGGCGACCCCGCTTGGCCCTTTTTCCGCGCGCGCAACCTCCCTGGCCACCCCGTAGGTCGCGGTGGCGCCCACGGTGCCTTCGCCGTTGGGCGCCCTCACCGCGCAGCCGGTCGGCGCTTCAACGCGGGAGAGCGCGTCCCGGGTCCTCGGCCGAGCGTGTGCACTCTTCGGCCACCTCCGCCAGAGTCGGAAAAGTCAAAACGTGCCCCTGCTGGGTCCGAGATCCATGAGCGCCATCCGTCGGGAAAGGAACTGCAACGGATCCTTCGTCATGCTTCCGACCATAGGGTATTGTGGCCGAGGATTTCGATCTGGCAGGGCGCGGCAGCCCTCGCGGCACAATGGCTGGGCGTTCATGGATTCGACAAGAAGACGCCGACGCATTCGGAAAGGGCCGGCAGGCTTGCGAAGCGAGTCTGGCGGAATGTCGGGGGTGAGGCAACGATTGAGATCAACATGATTGCCGGAATGGGACACGGTACGCCGATCCGGGATGGCCTGGGCAGTCCAGGCCCTTTCATGCTCGATGTCGGCATCTCGGCCACGCGCGAGATCGCGCGTTTCTGGGGTATCGATGCGACGCAGACGAATGGTTCGATCCGATCGAATCTTAATATGGGGGTCGAAAGGCCGTCCTCCCGCTCCTCGTCGCCGGCCGCGGAAGAGGCGCTGGCAAAATTTCCCACTCCGTCAGCCCGCAACATATCCGCGCCTCGACCCGAGTCGGGCCCGCATGGCATACAGGCCGTCATCGAAGATGCCTACGAGCGGCGGGTTTGATGCGCTAGCATGTTAGCGCGATCCTAGACGGCCGTCATTTCTTGAAGCCACTGCACCATCACTGGTTCTTATGCCGGGTAGTGTCTCAGTTTGAGTTTCTGGATTGAGAGAGGTGTGGGCAGGCTGGTGGACTCGACCCCTGCCGACCACCAGCCCCGTCGCCAGTTCTCCAGTGGGTGGAGATCAGCGCCAGAGACACGCTAGCACTTAACGGCATGCCGAGTCAGATTTAGTTCTCAGTACGGCGACCCGGCCAGTAATGTTAGAGCGCGCTTTTTTTAGGGACCGCGCTTGCCAGGTTTAGGCGCAACGGCGTCGATCTTCTCGCAAAGGTCTTCCATCGACCAGAGCGTCTTGGAAACACCAGCCGCCCGATTCTCGGAGGCGGACGAGCCAGATGCTTCGCCCACCGCTTTGCAGCAGCCTTCTTAGCAATCTCTGCGCGCCGTTCCGGTGACATATTGGCGGCGCGTTCTTTCCGCCGTTCGAGCCAGGCTCCTTTGCGGCGGCGCTCTTGCCGTCATCCGGTGTGTCGTCGGCTTCCTCGCCAGGTGGCAATGCGCATGACGCGGACGGTGTTGCCGATCACGTCGGCCGGTCGCATCTGGCGCCTTTAGGTCCGATGGGCATTCGCTCTCGCACTCTGAATGAGTTGACTGATCTGCTTGCGAAGGGCCAAGCCATTCATCTGACGACTGTCGTAGCCTTCGTTTCTGATCTTTGTACGCACCTCTCCGAAATTGACGTATACGCCAGACTGGGCGAGGTCGAAGGCGCGCTCAAGGGCTCGTTTGTTTTGATCCATAGCGCTAAGCATATGGGAATTCGACGCGTCAGGGACAGGCCGGCGGCACTGAATGATCCATCTCAATTTCAAACTGAGAGACTACCTATGCCGGCCTCCTTGGCCTCACTGACCTCGACGGTGTAGAGTAGTTCGCCATTCCGCCGCGCACGCGCACCAGCCAGCCAGAGAGATTATAGAGATACTCGGTCCGCACCCGGTTCCAGGTCGGCCAAGAGATCGATCGCGCTCCGGACCGCCTCCTCGCCCCAGATTTCGAGATGCGCGGGCTCGCTCATCCTTTCGGCGGGAGCCTTGCGCCACATCACCCAGGGAAAGCCGTTCGTCATCGCGAACGCCGCCGTTAGTCCAACATCAACCCGCTCCGGCCGTTCCTGGCACCGGGCGCGCCACCGCCGCCCGAAGGACTACTCACCAGGAGGGCTACGCTTCGGGACGTCGGCAGCCTGCCATTCAAGAAAAAGGCTGTATCCCACCGCTAGGAGGACAGGGCCGAGGAACACACCGATGAAGCCGAAGGCCAAAATGCCACCGAGAAAACCGAAGAAACTGAGCAGCACTGGCAAGCTGTTCGCTTGCGTGAGAAGATAGGGCCTCAACAGGTTGTCGATGCTGCTCACCAGCAGCAAACCCCAAGTCGCAACGAAGATGCCCCAGCCGACCTCGCCTCGAAAGAACAACCAGAGGGCGGCGGACCCCCAAACCAGCGGAGGAGCGGCGGGGCACGAAGGACAGAAGGAATGTGAGGAAGCCGAGCAGTAGCGCCTGAGGCACACCTGCGATCTAGAACCCAAGCCCGGCGAGCGCTCCTTGCGCAATAGCCGTCCCGATCACACTGTAAACCACCCCGGTAACTGTTGAGCCCGCAACTGCGAGCAGATGCCGGGCGCGAGTGCCGCCGATCCGCTCGGAACTGCCACGCACGGAAGCTGCCATCTGGCGGCCGTACCGATAAAAGAAGAACGCGATGAACACGCTCAGTGCCAGTTCGAGGAGCCCGACGCCCAGAACCGCACCGCTGGCCACTGCGATGTCGGTCGCAGGCCGGATCAGCTTCGTCAGCTCGACGAGGAAGGCTGGTGCATTATAGGCCAGGCCCTGCCAGTAAAGCGCAAGACGCTCACCTATGAAGGGGATTTCGGCTACCCACCCAGGTGGCGCAGGTGGGCCTTGCTCAAGGAGGCTGTTCACGGCCTGGGCCACGGTCGCCACACTATCGGCCAGTGTTGCCACCAAGATGGCAAACGGCGCCACAATAACAGCTGCCACAAGCAGTGTCATGAGAAGCGCGGCGGGCGTCCTCCGTCCTCCTAGCAGTCGCTCCAACCAAGTGTAGATTGGCCAGGTGGAGAAGCAGAGCACCGCCGCCCAGATCAAGGCGGAGAGGAATGGCCAGAGCACGACAATGCAGCCGATGCCCAGAAGCACAAGTGCGCCAATTCCCAAGATCCGCTCGACCGATAGATCAAATACCATGATATCCACCTTGGTCTTACTGGGCCATCGAACGGTTCATGCAAAATCTGCTGGAGGGCTAACGGAAACACTGCGTGCTTGGCGTACCAATCTACACGGATTTCCTATTTCACACGCTGCCGTCCGTCTTCGGTTACTCTTGACGCCCACCTGTTATTGGATGATTGCCGACATGCGCTGCGACGTCCCTGACGTTAGGGGCAGGATGAGGCATTTGACCGGGCAATCCCCCAGTATCATGCAAGTGAAAGTAATCGGACTGACCGCGGCGTCAGTCGGCCGCTCCGGGGAGTCATAATAGGTCGAACGCGCAATGCCCATCAACCGGCATCCCTCCGCGACGGAGACGCCACGGGGCCGGTGATAAGGGACGTAGCCCGCTTCTCGGCAGCGGTGCGCTTTTCAGGCCCCCTTTAGAGCGGGATGAAGTCATCTCCGGTCGTATCCTGCATTGGCGAAGTAGTTTGAGCACTCGGCGGGTGTCGTCCGGTTGAGGATTTCGCCGATCGCCTGGCAGACGGTCTCGGCCGTCCGTTTGGCCGCCTTTCGAAGCCAGTGTTTGAGCTTGGCGAAGAACTGTTCGATGGGATTGAGGTCGGGTGAGTATTTGGGCAGGAGAATCAACTTGGCCCCTGCCTTGCGAATGGTGCGACGCACGGCCTTGCCCTTATGCGAGCCGAGATTGTCCATGACGACGATGTCGCCGGGCTTCAGGGTCGGAACCAGCACGGTCTCGATATAGAGGCGGAAGCGCTCGCCG
>NZ_NSGB01000019.1:0-109907 GCF_002294785.1 Mesorhizobium sp. WSM3868
GACCAACGTCTTTTTTTGTACGACAGACCCTCGGCGTGGACGAACTCCCAGACCGAGCGATAGTCGACCTCAAGCCCTCGTTCGGCGAGCTCGGCGACAAGCCCGCGCAGCGTGAAGGCCTGCTTGCGGCAGCGCTCAATGAGCCAGTCGCGCCAGGCCCCCGATAGCTTCTTCGGCTTGGAACCACCGACTTTGCGCGGTGCTACGCTGCCGGTTTCCTCATCGAGCTTCACCCACTCGATCGCAGCGCTGTAGCTGACCCCGAAACGCTTCGCAGCTGCGCGCCGCGACATTCCCTCTGTCTTCACCGCCGCCACGACGCGCTCTCGCAGATCCATCGATAGTGCCATCCATGCTGGCCTCCTTCCCAGCATGAATGGTGAATCATAAACCCGCTGATTTGGGAATCCTCAACGACTCCCAACAATTTCATCCCGCTCTAGCATCGCCGATGTTGGGGTGAGGCCGGCCTGACCCGCACCTCGACACGCCTAACCGGTGCTCAGCCGCCGGTGGCGATCGTCAGCACCCTGAACGGCGTGGTGATGACCACCTCGGCGACCGAGCCGACCGCCTTGCCGAGACCCTGGCCGATATTGTTGAGCTGCGTTGGATCCGGCTCGTCCGAGGCAAGACCGGCAGGCGTGCGCAGTCGATTGCCGAGCAACTGCACCAGGATCGGATTGTCGGCGAATTTGGCATGGTTTAACCGGTCTCCGCCCTTGGTTTGGGTCAGATCGACCACCGTCACGCCGTAGTTGGCGAGATCTGCCGCGTTGTCGTAATCGCCGACGCGCGGCTTTTCGCCGGAGATGAAGCTGGACAGCTTGAGCGCCCGGTCGTCGCCCGAGAGAAGGATGGCGAAAGGCTTGTCGGGCTTGCCGTAGCGGATCATCTGCTTCTTGAAAACATCGACGTCGATGTCAGGCGAGGCGAGGATGACGTAGCCGAGCTTGCCGTTGAGATCGCGGTCGCCGGTGATGGCGAGCTGGCGCAAAGCTTCCATCGTCAGCCAAGTCCCCATCGAATGGGCAATGATGTCAATGCTTTTGGCGCGGGACTTGGCAAGCATCCTCAGTGTCGCTTCCAGGTCGTCGCGCGCGGCGGTGGAGCTGTCCTTGTCATAAATGTAGCCGGTCGTCTTGCCGCTCGACGCCCACGAGAACAGCACCGGTGTGCCCGGATAATTCGTGTCGTGCGCGATCTGCGTCAGGCGGTAAACGCCATCGTCGAAGCCGTTGTTGAAGCCGTGCACGAAGACCAGGGCGCGGTCGCCGCGTATGGCAATATCTGTGCCGACCGCCTTCGCGAATTGCGAAGCGTCCCCATAGTGGACGACATCGGTGGCGGTGAACTGCCTAGCCGGAATGCTGTCGGCCGAACCCTTGGCGCGCTCGATCGCCCCAAGCTGGTGGATCCTTGGAACCGTGACGTCGACACGCGCGTAGCTGGTGGTCAGCGAACGGTCGCCGTCGAAAACCTGCCGCGGGTCCTTGGTCGCCTGCTGCCGGGTCGTGGCGACGAAGATCTCATGCTTGGCCGCAATTTCGGATGCAGGCGCGGTAACGGGCTTCCGATTGAGCAGGTCAGGCGCGTTCTGCCCGGCGCAGCCCGTCAGGGCGAGCGTGAAGGCAAGGCCAAGGACGATCTTCCAACGCACGATCACCCGGGATCCCCCAAGGGCGGCAAACCTCTCGGGCTCCTTCGATAAAGCCAGCGAGCGGTCTGGTCCAGTTCAAAGTCCGTGCAGGGCGGCAACCGCGTGAACACGGTTATTGAGTGGCGAGCTGGCTGATCCGGTCGGTGACGTCGCGGTCGCTGGCAAAGCCGTCGTCCTGGCGCAGCCGCTGGCCGATCATCTTCACCAGCATCGGGTTGTCGGCGAATTTGGTGTGGTTGAAGCTGTCGTTGCCCTTCACCTTGGAGAGGTCGACCACCGTGACGCCGTAGGAGGCGAGGTCGGCCGCGTCCCTGTAGTCGCCGACGCGCGGCCGTGCACCGGCAATCAGGCCGGAGAGCCGGAGAGCGCGGTCGTCGTCCGACAGGAGCAGGATGAACGGCTTGTCGGGCTTGCCGTAGCGGCGCATCTGGCTCTTGAAGACATCGACGTCGATGTCGGGCGAGGCCAGGAGAACATCGCCGAGCTTGCCGCCGAGGTCGCGGTCACCGGTGATGGCGAGCTGTCGCAGTGTTTCCATCGTCACCCACGTCCCCATCGAATGGGCGACGATGTCGATGCGGCGCGCACCGGTCTGCGCCAGCATTCTCAGCGTCACTTCCAACTGGTCGCGGGCGGCGGCGGCACTTTCCTTGTCATAGACATAGTCGGTGGTCTTGGCGCCCGAAGCCCATGAAAAAAGCACCGGCGTGCCGGGATAGCCGGAATCGTGAACGATCTGGGTCAGACGGTAGACGGCATCGTCGAAGCCGGTGTTGTAGCCGTGGACGAAGACCATGACGCGGCCGCCGCGGGCGTCGATGTCGGCATTGAGCGCGCTGGAGAATTTCGGCTGCGTGTCGTAGCCGACGACCTCGGAAGCCATGAAATATTTGGTCGGATCGTTCGACGTCCCGCGCGAGCGACGCTCGATCTGACCGGTCTCATGAACCGGCGGGACGGTGACGTTGACGCGGGCGTAATTGAGCGTCGCCGAGCGCTCGCCGTCGAAAACCTTGTTCGGGTCGTCGGAGCGCTTGCGGGTGGTGGCGATGAAGATCGAATGGTTGCCGGCGATCTCGGTCGCCGTCGTCGGCACCACGACGCTGCCCAGGATTTCCTGTGACGGTCGTCCCGCGCAGCCTGCAACCAGCAAGGCCAGGGCAAAGATGCAAATCGTCTTCAAATGCACGTCGAAACTTCCATTCGGGCCGCAATTGGCCATCCGCCTCCGCGAAATCTCCCGGACAGGGGAAGTGCGGCGGAAGTAAGTCGTGTCCAGCCGAAATTTGATCGGCGGGTGCCAATCGCCTCGGCACTGTTGCGCGAAAACCAAAGCGGCGGCAGGAGGGCGGCGAGCGGCTGCATCGGTGGCCGCGAAAACCAAACTATGCAATAGGCTTGGGCTGCGAACCACATGGTCTCGGAGCCGGTTGCCTCATGAACAGTTTTTCTTCCCGCGTCGCAGGCGCCGCGGAGGCGATCCGCGGGATCTTTCCGGAAACGCCGCTGCAGGAGAACGACTATCTGTCGAGAAAGACCGGCGCCCGCATCCTCCTGAAGCGCGAGGACCTGACGCCGGTCCGCTCCTACAAGATCAGGGGCGCCTTCAACTTCTTCCGCAAGGCGCTCGCCGCCGGCAACAATGCCGAGCTGTTCGTCTGCGCCTCGGCGGGCAACCACGCGCAGGGCTTTGCCTTCGTCTGCCGCCATTTCGGCAAAAAGGGCGTGGTGTTCATGCCCGTGACGACGCCGCAGCAGAAGATCGACAAGACGCGGCTTTTCGGCGGCGATTTCGTCGAGATCAGGCTGGTCGGCGACTTCTTCGACGATTGCTATCGCGCCGCCTTCGAATTCACCGAAGCCGCCGGCGCGCATATGGTGCCGCCCTTCGACCACAAGGACATCATCGAGGGGCAGGCGACCGTCGCCTACGAGATCGCAACCCAGATGCCGGGCGGGCGCATGCCCGACATCGTCATGCTGCCGGTGGGCGGAGGCGGCCTGGCTGCCGGCGTCACCCATTATTTCGCCGACCAGCAGCGTGAATTGCGCTTCGTATTCTGCGAGCCGGCGGGTGCGCCTAGCCTTAGCGAGAGTCTCGCCGGCGGCAAGCGGATCAGGCTCGCCAAGGTCGACAACTTCGTCGATGGGGCGGCGGTGGCTGAAATCGGCCGCGAGCCGCTGCGCCATCTCAAGGAATTCACCGCTGACGCGGTGCGCCTTGTCCCGGAAAACCGGCTTTGCGCGACGATGATCGAGATGCTCAATGTCGAGGGCGTGGTGCTGGAGCCAGCCGGCGCATTGGCGATCGACGCGCTCAAGGATTTTTCCCGCAAGGAGATGAGGGGCAAGACCATCGTCGCGATCGTCTCGGGGGGCAATTTCGATTTCGAGCGCCTGCCGGACGTCAAGGAACGAGCGCTGCGTTTCGAAGGGCTGAAGAAGTACTTCATCATCCGCTTCCCGCAGCGGCCGGGCGCATTGCGCGATTTCCTCGAAATGCTCGGCCCGGACGACGACATCACGCGCTTCGAGTATCTCAAGAAGTCGGCGCGCAATTTCGGCTCTGTGCTGATCGGCATCGAGACCAAGGACCGGCGCAATTTCGATCTGCTGAAGGCCAATTTCGACGCCGAGGGCGTGCAGTATCAGGACATCACCGACAACGAGACGCTCGCGGGGTTCATCATATGAGCGGGCCAAAAACGGGCGACAAAGGAACGGTGTTCGTAGCCCTGTTTTCCGGGATCAATGTCGGTGGCAACCGCATCGTCAAGATGGCGGAGCTGAGGTCGTTCTTCGAAGACCTCGGCTTCACAGACGTATCGACCTACGTGCAAAGCGGCAGCGTCGTGTTTCGTGCCAACAACAGCGACGCTGCGGCGCTGACCAAAGCACTCGAAGCGGCCTTCGAGAAGAAATGGGGGTTCAATTCCCGCATCATGGTGCGCAATGCCGGCTGGTTCGAGCGCCTGGTGAAGGACAATCCCTATCCGGAGGTTGCGGGCGAGCCGACCAAGCTGCATGCCTATGCGCTGGAGCGAGAGCCGACCGCGGAAGAGGCGAAGCGGCTGGCGGAAAAGTGTGCCGGCCCAGAGCGCTTCGAGATCAAAGGCGACGTGCTTTACCTGCATGCGCCGGAAGGGCTTGGCAAATCGGTGTTTGCCAATCTTATTGGGCGAACGCTCAAGGTGCCGGGCACGGCGCGCAACTGGCGCAGCGTGCTTGCGCTGCTCGAAATGGCCAGCAAGGCCGCCGGCTGACGCTCAATTCTTTCAGGCAGCCTTCTGCCAGTCGAAGGTCAGCTCCTCGCAGAAGGCGAAGCGCTTGATGTGGTCGGCGACCACGGCTTCCAGCCGCTCGAGCGAGGCGGCGTCGTCAGCGGCGACCGCGATGTGGAGAGCCTTGTCGTCTGCATCCATCACGGTGCGGCCGAGCGAGAGCTGGATGGCGCCGTGATGCGGGTCGAATTCGACCGGGAACTTGTGCGCCCAGTGCTTGCAGAGCTGCTGCAGATAGCGGCTGGCGTTTTCAGTGGCGACGTCGGCGCGGCTGGTCGGCATGAAATTCTCCCGGCGGATCAAGAAAAGCGCCAGCCTGATCTGGCTGGCGCCACAAGCGCTTAGATAGGCGCGATCCGGCAAAACGCCATAGACCGGCCGGTCAAATCCCCGGGAGGGGCAGGCGCCTACCAGCTTCCCGTATTCGACATCGAGGCCCATGGCTCCGCCTTTGCCTTGGCCGGGCCTTTCTGCAGGAGCTCGATGGAGATGCCGTCCGGCGAGCGGATGAAGGCCATGTTGCCGTCGCGCGGCGGCCGGTTGATGGTCACGCCATTGTCCATCAGCTTCTGGCAGGTGGCGTAGATGTCGTCGACCTCATAGGCGAGGTGGCCGAAGTTGCGGCCGCCTTTGTACTCCTCCGGATCCCAATTGTAGGTCAGCTCGACCAGCGGCGCCTTCTCTGCAATGCCGCTTTGCTCATCATCGGGCGCGGCGAGGAAGATCAGCGTGTAGCGTCCCTGCTCGTTCTCGTAGCGACGCACTTCCTTGAGGCCGAGCTTGTTGCAGTAGAAATCGAGCGATTGATCGATGTCGGCGACGCGGACCATTGTGTGAAGATAGCGCATATCGGATTCCTCGCGGCGTTACGTTTGCGGCGCACCATAGGAGCCGCTCCGCCAAAGGGCAATCGTCCGACAAAACCGATAAGGTGATCGATTTCAGCCGCGCCTTTGCTCTTCAGGCCGCGCCGGTAAACAACAATTGAGGCTTTCCGGTGCTCAACGGTGAAAAAAGGCACGTCAGGTCTTGCACACCCCGGAAGCCGCAGTGTTAATCTGATGGCAAGAATCACTAGCGGTTGCAGTTGGAAAAGGGGGCGTTCTTATGGGGGAAAAAGCCTCTTTTACGAGGCGGGACGGAAGCCTTGACGACGCCTTGACGCGAGACAGTGGCGGCGACTCCGCCGGGCTTGTCGAAATCGCCGGCGCTATCAAATGGTTCGACGTGGCCAAGGGCTACGGCTTCATTCTTCCGGACGACGGCGTCTCGGGTGATATTCTCCTCCATGTGACATGTCTTCGAAGAGATGGCTTTCAGACCGCGCTGGAAGGCGCGCGCGTCGTCTGTCTCGTCAAGCAGGGCGAGCGTGGCCTGCAGGCGTTCCGGGTTCTTTCCATGGACGCCTCGACAGCGGTGCATCCGGCCGAGCAGGAGCAGCGCACGCATGTCACCGTGACTGCCGAGAGCGGGCTCGAGCGGGCGCTGGTGAAGTGGTTCAACCGCACCAAGGGCTTCGGCTTCCTGACCCGGGGCGAGGGCACCGAGGACATCTTCGTCCATATGGAGACGCTGCGCCGCTACGGCATTACCGAGCTGAGGCCCGGCCAGGTCGTTCTGGTCCGTTTCGGACGCGGCGACAAAGGCCTTATGGCCGCCGAAATACACCCCGATATGGGCACCTTGCCGGTCTCGCATTAAAGCGCGGCCCGACGCACTTTATTTTTTGCTTGATGCAGGTTCGCCAAAACCGCTTGGCAGATTTGGGCGACATGCATCGGGCTCTCTCGATACGATCGGGATGCCCTGCCCGGTGCAAGGCCGTTCCTGTCCAAAAACCAGTTCCACTCGCTCGGATCATGGTCTAGGACAGGGCCTGGACGAGGTATCACATGGCTCATCGCAACTGGCTGACCGCAGGCGCGCTTTGCGCCGCCATCGCTCTGGCCGCCATTTTCAGCGCCTTGAGACCGAGTTCGGCGGACGGTCAGGCGATGATGCTGCCTGCCGATCCGACGCGGCTCGTCGCGATCACCGGCTCCGGCAAGCATTCCTTCTCAATCGAGATAGCCGACAGCTCGGAAGAACGCGAGGCCGGGCTGATGTACCGCAAGGACATGGCCGACGATCACGGCATGCTGTTCGTGTTCGAGCGGCCCGCTGAGGTGAATTTCTGGATGAAGAATACACCGATGCCGCTCGACCTGGTCTTTATCGGCCAGGACGGCAGGATCAAGGCCGTCAAGCGTGGCGAACCGGAATCGGAGGCGATCATCTCGCCCGGACAGCCGGTAAGCTTCGTGCTTGAGCTGAAGGCGGGAACGGCCGCCAAGGACGGTCTGAAGGACGGCGATCTCCTGCGTCACCCAGCGATCGATAAGACCTCGGGCGCCGGCTCCAACTGACCGCGGCTGCACCAGATGCAATATTTTTCCCATGACGGCTTCGAACTCGCTTACCTCGACCGCCGGCCGGCGTCCGGTCAGGGCGATCCGGTGCTGATGATCCACGGCTTCGCCTCCAGCCACTACGTCAATTGGGTCTCGCCGGGCTGGTTCAAGACGCTGAACGACGCGGGGTACCGCGCCATCGCCGTCGACAATCGCGGCCACGGTGCGTCGACGAAGAGCTACCAGGAGGCGGACTACACGCCGGCCAAGATGGCCTCGGACGCGGCCGCGCTGCTCGATCACCTCGGCATCGAGCACGCCCATGTCATGGGCTATTCGATGGGCGCGCGGGTATCCGCCTTCATGGCGTTGTCCAATCCGGACAAGGTGGCGACGCTGGTGTTCGGCGGCCTCGGCATCGGTCTTGTCGACGGCGTCGGCGACTGGGATCCAATCGCCGATGCGCTTCTGGCCGAGGATGCCGGTACGATCAGCCATGCGCGCGGCCGCTCGTTTCGCGCCTTCGCCGACCAGACGCGCAGCGACCGCCGGGCGCTGGCCGTCTGCATAGTCGGCTCACGCGCGTCAATGAGCGAGGACGATGTCGCGCGGATCGCCCAGCCGACCCTGATTGCCGTCGGGACCAAGGACGACATCGCCGGCTCGCCCGACGAGCTTGCCGCGCTGATGCCCCACGCAGAGGCTTTTCGCATCGAGGGCCGCGACCACATGCTCGCCGTCGGCGACAAGAGCTTCAAGCAGCGCGTGCTGGAGTTCTACGCCGAAAATCCGCTCTGACCCATACCGTCCGCTGCGGGCGACGACGCGTCTACCTAAAGCAGGTTGCGCGAAACGCGACCTGCTTTTGACCTTTGCGATGTCCTTTTCCCGAAACTGGAAGCACTTCGGGGAGAATGCTTTAGCCGCGCGTTCTCCTGTCGGCGATGGATTTCGCCATAACGCAAAGCAGCTCGAACATCATGGTCGCGCCGGCAAGCGCCGTCATGCCGCCAATATCAAAAGGAGGCGCGACCTCGACGACGTCGGCTCCGGCGAAATTCAATCCGTCGAGCAATCGAACCAGCTCCTGCACCTCGCGGGTGGTGAAGCCGCCGAGCTCCGGCGTGCCGGTGCCGGGGGCCATCGACGGATCGATGCAATCGATGTCGAAGGTCACGTAAGTGAGGCTGTCGCCGACAAGATCGCGTGCTTCCTGCATGACGGAAGCGGTGCCGCGTTTGACGAACTCTTCCATATATACGATGCGCACGCCCTGAGCGGTCGCCCAGTCGTGTTCGCCCGGCTCATAGATCGAGCCTCGAATTCCGATCTGAATAACCCGCTTCGGGTCGAGCAGCCCTTCCTCGATCGCGCGGCGAAAGGGCGTCCCGTGTGTATAGGGATTCTCGCCGAAGTAGCAGTCGTTCGTGTCGGAATGCGCGTCGAAGTGAATCATGCCGACGGGTTCCTTGCGGGCGATGGCGCGCAGCACCGGCAAGGTCGTCAGATGATCGCCGCCGGCGGCCAAAGGAAGAGCGCCGTCAGCAACGATGGCGGCAATGCCGTCCTCGATGCGCTTCAATCCGTCGAGCAAGTTGATCGGATTGACCGAGAGGTCTCCCACATCGGCGACATTGGCAATGCTGAACGGCTCGGTTCCCGACACGTGGTGGACGCGGCGCATCAGGCTCGACTGGTTCCTGATTTCGCGTGGACCGTGGCGGGCGCCGGCCCGATTGGTCGTGCCGCCATCCCAAGGAATCCCGACAAGGGCAATATCGAGCCCCTTCGCGTTCGGCACCGCCGGCAGCCGCATGAAGGTGGAAAGCCCGGCAAATCGCGGCACCTGGGCGGCGTCGACGGGTTGGAAGAAGTTGTTTTCCATGGTTTCGGTCATCCCAGAGGCGTTCACGTTCGGCGTGGCGATCAGGTCTGTTGAGACTGGTCTTGCAGGACCTGCAGCGATCGGACCAGATTTTCCCTGGCCCGAGCCTCGAACCGATCGCGAAACGATTGTGTGTTGAAAATATGCGGACGGGCCAGGAAGCTCGTCAGGACAGCCGCGCGGCCGGCGCGCCAGATCGGTTCCTCGACCCAGCCATATTCGCGCCGGACCGCCTTCTCGTAGGCGTCGAAGCGGTTCGGGTCGGCACCGAGGATCGCGAGGTCCATGTCGAGGAAAAGGGCGGCATCGCTTGCGGCATCCTCATCTTCGAGCGGCGGCAACTGGTGCGTGGCGGTGGCGCTGATCATGGCCAGAATCCGGGCAAGCCGGGCCGGGTCGGTGCGGCCGGAGAGCTTCCTTTCTGCCAGCACGGCGCTCTTTGCCTCGTTGTCCTTGGCGCGGCTGTCATAGACCGCATCATGGAACCAGATCGCCGCTTCGATTGCTTCTGGATCGTCAAGAAGGTGCCGGTGTTCGGCTGCCAACGCCAGCATTGCTTCGATGTGAGGCAAGCCGTGGTAGTGGCGATCCGCGCTCTGATAGAGCGCGGCAAGCTCGCTTTTCAGCGCATCGTCGATCAAGGGTTCGTTTTCCATCGCCGCTTGAATCTCGGTGAACCAAGTCCATTTGACAAAGCACTAAGGAAAATTGAGTTCAACCGTGTTATGATCTGGCCTATATGTGCCGCCGGATGAATGAGCAGGCCGGAGACCGTCGATGAACAGCGTTACGATAGCCCGCCCCAGCATGGTGCAGCCGGTCGACCCGATCTGGCGCGCGATCAGGGATGAGGCGATGGAAGCGGTAAACCGCGATCCGTTGCTGGCTGCTTTCCTCTATTCCACCATCCTCAACCAGGAGAGCCTGGAAGAAGCGGTCATTCACCGCCTGGCCGAGCGCCTGGCGCATCAGGATATCGGCTCCGACCTCATCCGGCAGACCTTCAAGGCCATGCTTGCCGACGATCCGGAGTGGAGCACGACGGTCCGCGTCGACATCCAAGCCTATTACGATCGCGACCCTGCCTGCGACCGCTTCATCATGCCGGTGCTTTATTTCAAGGGCTTTCATGCCATCCAGACGCACCGTTTGGCGCATTGGCTGTGGAACCAGAGCCGCAGGGACTTCGGGCTCTACCTGCAGAGCCGCTCGTCCTCGGTGTTCCAGACCGATATCAACCCGGCCGCCCGCATCGGCAAGGGCATTTTTCTCGATCACGCCACCGGCCTGGTGGTCGGCCAGACCGCCGTCATCGAGGACGATGTCTCGATCCTGCACGGCGTGACGCTGGGCGGCACCGGCAAGGCCAGCGGCGACCGCCATCCGAAGATCCGCCGCGGCGTGCTGATCGGCGCCGGCGCCAAGATACTCGGCAACATAGAGATCGGCCATTGCTCGAAGATCGCGGCCGGTTCGGTAGTGCTTTCGCCCGTGCCGCATAACAAGACGGTCGCCGGCGTGCCGGCGCGTGTCGTCGGAGAGACCGGCTGCGACCAGCCCTCGCGACAGATGGACCAACTCCTGCCCTCGCAGACGATGGACCACGTCGTCAGCTTCGACATCTGATTCTGCGGTCATCGCCAGTGGCCGGAGTCCGGTCGCCACTCAAGGCTCGGTTGTAATGCTGCCGGCTTGCCTTTACATCGCCATCGTCGGCGTGTCAGAAGCGCGTTCCAACGAACAGCCGCATTCGGAGAAGACTTTTGAAGCCAGACGAAATCAGAAAGCTGGACGCCTACTTCAAGCGCGTCTTCCAGAATCCCAAGCTGCAGGTGAAGGCGCGCCCGCGCAAGGAAGACTCTGCCGAGGTCTATGTCGGCGACGAATTCCTCGGCATCGTCTTCAAGGACGAGGACGACGGCGACTATAATTTCTCGATGGCGATCCTCGACGTCGACCTGGCCTAAGCCGGCTTTCCGGCCGGGCTCGCCATGCCGACCCGGTCGGAAACCCCCCCGCGTGATTTTCCGGCTAGTCCACGCAGTGCCGCGGGATATGCACCCGCCGCCAGTCGGTCGAGCCTTCCCGCACCACCACCCGCCGCGCTACCCTCCGGTATGAGGGCGCGATTTCCGTGATGCGCCGCTCTCCTGGCCGCACCAGCACCTCGCGGGCCACGCCTTCGTATTCGGCCGGAAGGACGACGCGCCGGACGCGCTCCGGCTCGACGATGACCGTTTTGGCAACCCGCTTTGGCAACCCGCGCGTAGCGCGCCTCACGCCACACCTTGCACAGCACCTTGCGGCCGTGGATGACCCGCCATTCCCAGGCATAGCCGCCGTCATCCACCTTGACCGTGTGATAGACGGTGCGCGTCACGGCCGGTACGACTTCATAGCTGATGCGAGGCGTGGCGATCTGTTCGATGCTCTCGGTCGTGCCGTAGATCGGCGCGTCATAGTGGACGAGCTGGCCGCCGGGGCTCACCATCACGTCTTCATAGACCGTGTCGTAGATCGCCGGCCGATGCACCGGCTCGTAGCATTCGAGCGTGCGGCCGCCGGCCGCGGCCTGCGACACGGCGGTAAGCATTGCGAGGCTGGTCGAGGCGAGCGATGCGGCACCCTTGCGAAGGGAGCTCTTGCAAAAGGAACTCGTGCAAAAGGAACTCTGGCTAAACATGACGTTCACCCGTTGAAAAAAGGACGCCGGTTCAACGCGGGAGCGTATCGGAAGGTCCGCCATGGACGGGGATTTCACGGCTTGTCGTTAAGCAGCGCGGTTAAGAAACTGCTACCGTGGCGGCCGGGTAGCGCCCTGGCATTTCGGGCAAAGGGCCATCTCCGGCGCAACCTGCAGCATTTCCTTGGGCCGAGCCGCTTGCTTCGACTTAACCAGATGGCTAGGAGGGGCGGCCTTGCGCTAGGGTGAGCCGGCATCCTATTTAGGATTCAACGATCCAGAACCGATTCCGCCCGATTGCTCAGGTCTACGGCGCCGGAATCCGTCCAACAAGGGTAGTCCATGAAGAACCCCGTCGAAACCTACATGAACCTCGTTCCGATGGTGGTCGAGCAGACCAATCGCGGCGAGCGTGCCTACGACATCTTCTCCCGCCTGTTGAAGGAACGCATCATCTTCATCACCGGCCCGGTCGAGGACGGGATGGCGACGCTGGTTTGTGCACAGCTTTTGTTCCTCGAGGCGGAGAACCCCAAGAAGGAAATCAACCTGTACATCAACTCGCCGGGCGGTGTGGTGACATCGGGCATGGCGATCTACGACACCATGCAGTTCATCAAGCCGGCGGTATCGACGCTCTGCATCGGCCAGGCAGCCTCGATGGGCTCGTTGCTGCTTTGCGCCGGCCACAAGGATATGCGGTTTGCCACGCCGAACGCCCGTGTCATGGTCCATCAGCCGTCCGGTGGCTTCCAGGGCCAGGCGTCGGACATCGAACGTCATGCGCAGGACATCATCAAGCTGAAGCGCCGCTTGAACGAGGTCTATGTCAAGCACACCGGCAAGAGCTATGACGAGATCGAGCGGACGCTCGACCGCGACCATTTCATGACCGCCGACGAGGCCAAGGAGTTTGGTCTGATCGACAAGGTCATTACGACGCGCGAACTTGGCGAAACCCCCGCCGCATAGGCTCTGATTGGGGGCTGAATGGCGGGATAACGCGCTTTTGGCGCGGCTTGCGGCATTTCGGCCACAATTGCCTGTTCCCTCAAGGTTCGGGATTGCCTACGTTAAGGCTATGTTGATTTTCGACGGCTTAGCTTTGCATGGGGTTGCTGCGAATCATTGTCGCGTTTTCTGATTGTGTTTCGGACGGAATGCGCTGTGTGAGCCGGGACACTGGCGCCGGCGGATTCCTGCGATAGATTGATGAGGCGCCAATGCGGCCAGACCATCGGCTGGCAGGCGGTGAAAGGACAGAAAAAATGAGCAAAGTTAGCAACAACGGCGGCGATTCAAAGAACACGCTCTATTGCTCGTTTTGCGGCAAAAGCCAGCACGAAGTGCGCAAGCTGATCGCCGGTCCGACCGTCTTCATCTGCGACGAGTGCGTCGAACTCTGCATGGACATCATCCGCGAGGAGAACAAGACCTCGATGGTGAAGTCGCGCGAGGGCGTGCCGACCCCGCAAGAGATCCTCAAGGTTCTCGACGACTATGTCATCGGCCAGCCCTACGCCAAGCGGGTGCTGTCGGTGGCCGTCCACAACCACTACAAGCGCCTCGCGCATGCCGGCAAGAACAACGACGTCGAATTGGCAAAGTCGAACATCCTGCTGATCGGGCCGACCGGCTGCGGCAAGACGCTGCTCGCCCAGACGCTCGCCCGCATCATCGACGTGCCGTTCACCATGGCCGACGCCACGACGCTGACCGAAGCCGGTTACGTCGGCGAGGACGTCGAGAACATCATCCTGAAGCTCTTGCAGTCGGCCGACTACAATGTCGAACGTGCGCAGCGCGGCATCGTCTATATCGATGAGATCGACAAGATCTCGCGCAAGTCGGACAACCCGTCGATCACCCGCGACGTCTCGGGCGAGGGCGTGCAGCAGGCGCTGTTGAAGATCATGGAAGGCACGGTTGCCTCCGTGCCGCCGCAGGGCGGCCGCAAGCACCCGCAGCAGGAATTCCTGCAGGTCGACACCGCCAACATCCTGTTCATCTGCGGCGGCGCCTTTGCCGGACTGGACAAGATCATCTCGGATCGCGGCCGCAAGACCTCGATCGGCTTCGGCGCAACCGTGGCGTCGCCCGAGGATCGCCGCACGGGCGACCTGTTCCGCCAGGTCGAGCCGGAGGATCTTTTGAAATTCGGCCTGATCCCGGAATTCGTCGGCCGTCTGCCGGTTCTGGCGACGCTCGAGGACCTCGACGAGCCGGCGCTGATCCAGATCCTGACGGAACCGAAAAATGCGCTGGTCAAGCAGTATCAGCGGCTGTTCGAGATGGAGAATGTGGATCTCACCTTCCACGAGAACGCGCTGTCGGCGATCGCCAAGCGCGCCATCGAGCGCAAGACCGGTGCGCGCGGCCTGCGTTCCATCATGGAAGCGATCCTGCTCGACACGATGTTCGAGCTTCCGGCGCTGGAAGGCGTGCGCGAGGTGGTGATCTCGGAAGAGGTGGTCTCGGGTAACGCCCGGCCGCTTTACATCTATTCCGAGCAGAAGGAAAAGAAGGGCAATGTCAGCGCCTGAAATGGCACTGATCCGGCAAATTTTCATGGAACGGCGCCCGTGTGGCGCCGTTTTGCTGTGAGGGGGCTTACCTGTAGGTGATGGAGTGGCTGATCAAAGCATGCTAACCCTTGATCTTTGCACCGCCCGCATCCACCTAACAGCGGAAGGCCGAGGGCCCGAATTCTGCGCTGTAAAATTCCCGTCACAAACGGTGGTAGGCGGAACGACGCTCGGTCGTTAATATAAGATTCGCGGTTGGCTCAATTAGCGGCCGCGACATGAAAGGTTGGACAATGGCCAAAATATCCAGGGCTTCCGGCGACGGCGTGTTTGCAGTCCTCCCACTGCGCGACATCGTCGTGTTCCCGCACATGATCGTCCCGCTCTTTGTCGGGCGTGAAAAGTCGATCAAGGCGCTGGAAGAAGTGATGGGTCAGGAAAAGCAGATCCTGCTTGCCACCCAGATGAACGCAGCCGACGATGATCCTGAGCCCGATGCGATTTTCGACATCGGCACGCTCGCCAATGTGCTGCAGCTCCTGAAGCTTCCCGATGGCACCGTGAAGGTGCTGGTCGAGGGCGCCTCGCGCGCCAAGATCGTCTCGTTCACCGATCGTGCCGACTTCCACGAGGCCCGCGCCACCGCGTTGGTCGAGCCGGAGGAGGAAGAGGTCGAGATCGAGGCGCTGGCCCGTTCGGTCGTCACCGACTTCGAAAACTACGTCAAGCTGAACAAGAAGATTTCGCCCGAAGTGGTAGGTGCCGCCAGTCAGATCGACGACTATTCCAAGCTCGCCGACACGGTTGCCTCGCACCTGGCCATCAAGATCCCCGAGAAGCAGGAGATGCTCGCCACGCTCTCCGTCAAGGAGCGTCTCGAGAAGGCGATGGGCTTCATGGAAGCCGAGATCTCCGTGCTCCAGGTGGAGAAGCGCATCCGCAGCAGAGTCAAGCGCCAGATGGAGAAGACGCAGCGCGAGTACTACCTCAACGAGCAGATGAAGGCGATCCAGAAGGAGCTCGGGGAGGGCGAGGACGGCCGCGACGAGGCTGCCGAGATCGAGGCGCGCATCAAGAAGACCAAGCTCTCCAAGGAAGCCCGCGAGAAGGCGGAAGCCGAATTGAAGAAGCTGCGGTCGATGTCGCCGATGTCGGCTGAATCGACGGTGGTGCGCAACTATCTCGACTGGCTGCTGTCGATCCCGTGGGGCAAGAACTCCAAGGTCAAGCAGGATCTCGGCTACGCCCAGGACGTGCTCGACGCCGATCACTTCGGCCTCGACAAGGTCAAGGAGCGTATCGTCGAGTATCTCGCCGTGCAGAGCCGTCAGAAGAAGATCAAGGGTCCGATCCTGTGCCTCGTCGGCCCGCCCGGCGTCGGCAAAACCTCGCTCGGCAAGTCGATTGCCAAGGCCACGGGGCGTGAGTTCATCCGAATGGCGCTCGGCGGCGTGCGCGACGAGGCCGAGATCCGCGGTCACAGGAGGACCTATATCGGCTCGATGCCCGGCAAGGTCATCCAGTCGATGAAGAAGGCCAAGAAGTCCAACCCCCTCTTCCTGCTCGACGAGATCGACAAGATGGGCCAGGACTTCCGCGGCGATCCGTCGTCGGCCCTGCTCGAGGTGCTCGATCCGGAGCAGAACTCGACGTTCATGGACCATTACCTCGAAGTCGAATACGACCTGTCGAGCGTGATGTTCGTGACGACGGCGAACACGCTGAACATCCCTGCGCCCCTGATGGACCGCATGGAGATCATCCGCATCGCCGGCTACACCGAGGACGAGAAGATCGAGATCGCCAAGCGGCACCTGATGCCGAAGGTGATCCGCGATCACGCGCTGCAGCCGAACGAGTTCTCGGTCGGCGAGGACGCGATCCGCGGCATCATCCAGACCTACACCCGTGAAGCGGGCGTCAGAAGCCTCGAGCGCGAGCTGATGAAGCTCGGGCGCAAGGCGGTGACCGAGATCCTGAAGACGAAGAAGAAGACGGTGAAGATCACGGCCGACAACCTCGCCGATTATCTCGGCGTGCCGCGCTTCCGCTTCGGTCAGGTCGAGGCCGACGATCAGGTCGGCGTCGTCACGGGTCTTGCCTGGACGGAAGTCGGCGGCGAGCTGCTCACCGTCGAAGGCGTCATGATGCCCGGCAAGGGACGCATGACGGTGACCGGCAACCTGCGCGACGTGATGAAGGAATCGATCTCTGCGGCGGCCTCTTACGTCCGCTCGCGGGCCATCGATTTCGGCATCGAGCCGCCGCTGTTCGACAAGCGCGACATCCACGTCCACGTGCCGGAGGGCGCGACGCCCAAGGACGGCCCGTCGGCGGGTGTGGCGATGGTGACGGCGATCGTGTCCGTGCTCACGGGCATTCCGGTCCGCGCCGATGTGGCAATGACCGGCGAGGTGACGCTGCGGGGCAGGGTGCTGCCGATCGGCGGCCTGAAGGAGAAGCTGCTTGCCGCGCTGCGCGGCGGCATCAAGAAGGTGCTGATCCCGGAAGACAATGCCAAGGACCTGGCGGAGATCCCGGACAATGTGAAGAACAACATGGAGATCATTCCGGTGTCGCGGGTCGGCGAGGTGCTGAGGCACGCGCTGGTCAGGATGCCGGAGCCGATCGAATGGGTCGAGCCGGTCAATCCGCCGGCCGGCGCGGACGCCGGCGACGACGCCGGCAAGTCGCTTGCGCATTAGTTTCTTCTAAGGTTGCAATGCACAAAGAGAGAGCCGGGCTTTCAGCCCGGCTTTTTCATGTGAAAAATCTCCGAAAAAGTGGAAAAAAGCCCGGAATTCTGCGGTTTTCGGCTTGGGTTCCGGAACGCTTCTTTCTAAAGTCCGTTTCCTGCCGGATGAGTCGTAGTTCCGGTTTTCTCATGGAAGGGAATTTTTATGAACAAGAACGAACTGGTGTCCGCCGTCGCCGACTCCGCAAGCATTTCGAAGGCTGATGCGCAGTCCGCCGTCGATGCGGTGTTCTCTGTGATCACTGGCGAACTGAAGAAGGGCGGCGATGTCCGGCTTGTCGGCTTCGGAAATTTCACCGTGTCAAAACGTGCTGCTTCGACCGGCCGCAACCCGCAGACCGGCGCGGAAGTGAAGATTCCGGCGCGCACCGTGCCGAAATTCTCGGCCGGCAAGGGCCTCAAGGACGCGGTCAACTAGGACCTTTTCTTTTTAAGATCAGATGAGCCGGGCTTGCCCGGCTCTTCCTTTTTGTGACCCGCGCCAGGGGCATATGTGTGGCATCAGCCGGTAGGCGCGTCGGCGCGCATCAGGCCTTCTTGCTTGAGATCCGCCCACAATGCTGCCGGGATCTTCACGTCGAGCAGTGCACGGTTGCTTTCGACTTCGGCCGGCCGTTGGCCGCCGGGTATTACCGACATCACGGAAGGGTGCCGCAGCGGGAACTGCAACGCCGCCTCGATCAGTCGCACGCCATGGCGCTTGCAGACCGCCTCGATGCGTGCCACGCGATCGAGCACGTCTTTTGGCGCCTCTGTGTAGTTGTAGAAGGCGCCGGGCTTCGGCCCTGTCGCCAGTATGCCGGAATTGTAGGGCCCGCCAAGAACGATGCCGATGCCGCGCTGCTCGCAGAGCGGCAGGAAGCTCGCAAGCGCATCCTGCTCGAGCAGCGTGTAGCGGCCGGCGAGCAGAAAGAGGTCGAAATCACCGCGCTCGGCGAGCGTCTGGCAAACCTGCCACTCGTTGATACCGCCTCCGAAAGCCTTGATCACGCCCTGGTCACGCAGCGCGAGCAGCGCGTAATAGCCCGAAGACATGAACTCCTCGATGCGCCGGTCGGAAGCCTCCTTGCTGCCATGGGTGAAGATGTCGACATCGTGCACATAAAGGATGTCGATGCGGTCGACGCCGAGCCGCTCCAGCGAGGCCTCGAAGGAACGCATCACGCCGTCGTAACTGTAGTCGTAGACTTCCCGGCGCGAGGGCGTGTCGAAGAACTTGCCGATGCCGGTTCGCTGGTCGGGCGCAGAGACGCGCATGAGGCGGCCGACCTTGCTCGACAGCACATAGTCGTCGCGTTTCTTGCCGCGCAGGAAGGGGTTGAGCCGGGTTTCGGAAAGGCCGAGGCCATAGAGCGGAGCGGTATCGAAATAGCGGCAGCCGGTCTTCCAGGCCGCCTCCAGCGTGGCATTGGCATCCTCGTCCGAGACAGCGCGGTAGAGATTGCCGAGCGGCGCGGTGCCGAAACCAAGCTCGGTGAAGGTGATGCCGCCATTGCCGATGCGGTCGAAATGCCGTGTCTTCATATCGGCAAGATGTCCTGGATTGATTTGTCTGACATGACACTAGCACGCCGGTGGCACAGCAAAAGCGCCGAGGCTCGTTGGACACGAATTTTCGCGGTGATAGCATGAACGAAAACAAGTGTTTCGCGCCGAACGCGATCGCAAAGCCGCATGCCTATCAAGGCATCGGCAGACAGGATGAGCAGCCATGACGCAAGCCGGATCGGAGTTGTTTGCGACAGCGCTGGGCGAGCTCGGCGCCGTGTTGGGGCGCATCGATGACGGTCGGGTTGACGCGGCCTGCGCAATGCTCGCCGGCGCTGGCAAGATCGTCGTCTATGGCTGCGGCCGCGAAGCGCTGCAGGTCAAGGGCTTCGCTATGCGGCTCTTCCATCTCGGCCTGCCGGTTTCGGTGGTCGGCGATATGACCACGCCGCCCCTCGGCCAGGGCGATGTCTTCCTGGCGAGTTCCGGACCGGGCGAGACCGCCACCGTTCTCACCTTGATGCGCGTGGCCCGGGAGGCCGGCGCCAAGGTGGTGTTGCTCACGGCCGAACCGGCGGGCAGCGCGGCAAAGCTTGCGGACTTCACGCTGCTCGTTCCGGCCCAGACCATGGCGAGCGACCAAGGCGCCGCCAGAAGCTCGGTGCTGCCCATGGGCTCGCTGTTCGAGGCAGCGCTTTTCCTGGTGTTCGAGGTGATGGTGCTGAAACTCGAGGCGCTCACCGGCGCAACGCCGGAGACGATGCGCGCCCGGCACACCAACATGGAGTAGGGACATGCGCTACGAACTGATGCTGCCGCACCAGATCCGCAACGCGATCGAGGAGAACTGGCCGCTCGCGCTGCCGCTCGGCGTGCTCGAATACCATGGCGAGCACATGGCGGTCGGCATGGACACGCTGGCCGTCATCAAGACGCTCGAGCTTATCGAGAAGGAGCGGGACATCGTCATCCTGCCGCCCTTCTATTATGGCGCGGCGAGTTATGCCGTGGCGCCGCCGGAAGGCAGCGGCTCGGTGCAGGTCGGCGGTCCGGTGCTGGCGCCCTTTGCGGAGGAATTGTTCTATGGCCTGCTGCGCATCGGCTTCCGCAACATTCACGCCATCATCCATCACCAGACCGAGAATTTCGTCGCCGGCATGCCGACCGATCTCGCCTTCAAGACCGCCGGCCGGCAGGCGATTTTCCGCTTCCTGGAGAAGGAACGCGGCGAGGGCTGGTGGGGCTCGGAGAAGATGGTCGACTACTATGCCGGCCATGCCCAGGGCGAGAACGTCTTCAACTGGGTGCAGGTGCACCCGCTGATGCCGGCCGCAATGACCGGCAAATATCCATTCGACCATGCCGGGATCGGCGAGACATCGCTGATGCTGGCGCTACGTCCCGAAGCGGTGGATGCCGGTCATTTCGCGGACAATACCGGCTGGTACACAAAAGGCGCATCGGATGCCTCGGCCGAGCTGGGCCGGAAGGGTGTGGCGATGATCCTCGAGCATTTGCGGGCGATATTGCGGGCCTAGCTCGCTTCTCCCACAAGAAGGGGAAGGCGGCTATTTCACCGAACCGGCCGTCATGCCCATGATCAGATAGCGTTCGAGCGCGATGCCGATGATCGCCAGCGGCGTGATGGCTGCTGTCGCCAGGGCTGCCATCGACCACCAGTTGATACCTTGCGAGCCGGTCTGGCTCGCCACCATAACTGGGATGGTCTTGGCATCCGTCGACGTCAGAAGGGCGGCGAAGAAATATTCGTTCCAGCAGAGCACCATCGCCAGGATGAAGGCGGCGACCATGCCTGGGAGCGCGATCGGCATGACAATGCGGAAGAAGGCGCCCCAGATCGACAGGCCGTCGACGAGTGCCGCCTCCTCGAGCTCGACGGGAATGGAGTTGAATTGGTCGCGCATGATCCAGATGACGATCGGCAGCACCATCAGCGTGTAGAGGAGCACAAGGCCGATGCGGGTGTCGAGCAGGGCCACTTCGCGGTAAAGCACCAGGAAGGGCAGCGCCAGCACCACCGGCGGCAGGATCAGCTGCGAGAGGAAGAAGAAGGAGATGTCCTCGTTCTTGAACCAGGCGAACTTGTAGCGGTATCGGGTCAAGCCATAGGCGGCGAGGCTGCCGATGATGATGGCGAGGCTCGACGCGCCGACAGAGGTAATGACCGAGTTCATGAAGCGTTTCAGGAACTCGTCGCGCACCGTCGAGGTCTGGACGATCGAATCCGGCGACAGCCCGAGTGAGCGCCAGCCCTTCCAGTCTGGCTGGAAGTCGACGAAGGGGATGAGGTGCCCCTGCGTGACATCGACCGCCGACTTGAACGAAGTGGTGATCGTCCAATAGATCGGGAACAGGCAGACGAAGGACCAGAACACCAGGGCGCCATAGATGAAGACGCGGCTGGCGAGGAAGGCCGCCGGGGAGCGGATATCGGAAACGGTATATTCGGTGGTCTGGACGCTCATATGGACGCTCAGTTGACGTTGCGCACGAAGCGACTGGCGAGCTTCAGCAGCCAGGTGACGAACACGACGATGATGATCAGATAGACCATGGCGAGCATGGTGCCGTAGCCGACATTCGAACGGTCGCGATATTCGCGGTAGATGAAGCTCGAAACGGAATCGGTGGCGCCGCCGGGCCCGCCGGACGTCACCGTAATGATGATGTCGGCGAGCTTCAGCTTGAAGATGATGCGCAGGATCACCGCCGTCACGGACACCGGCAGCATCAGCGGGAAGGTAACCTGCCAGAAGGTCTGCCATGTCGTCGCGCCGTCGACGCGCGCCGCCTCGATCACCTCGCGCGACATCGCTTGCAGGCCGGCGAGCAGCATGATCATCATGAACGGAATGAAGGTCCAGGCGTCGAGCACCATGATCGAGATGCGCGCGATGATCGGGTCGGAGAAGAAGGCGGGATTGTCCCAGCCGAGATGGCGCGCCAGCGTCGATGCCGGTCCGAACCGGTATTCCATCAGCGACTTGCCGACCATCCAGGAGACCGCCACCGGCGACAGCATGAGCGGCAGCAGGAAGACCACACGGAAGAATTTCCTGGCGCGGATCTGCGCGTTGAGCAGCAGCGCCAGTCCGAAGGCGATGACATATTCGACCAGCACCGCCAGCACATAGAGGACCATGTTGAAGAGCGCGTTGCGGTAGTAGGGGTCGGCCAGCATCTGCCAGAAATTGTCGAGACCGTTGAACCTGCGGCCAGCGAAGGAGCTGAGGTTCCAGTCGGTCAGCGCGATATAGAAGCCGAACAGCGTCGGGAAGATCACCATGGCGACGGTGAAGAGCAGCGCCGGCAGCAGGAACAGCGCGCGCTGGCCGTCCTCGCCGCGCGTCAGCACTTGCCAGGCGCCGAGCGCCACGCCCCACAGCACATAGGCGTAGACCACCGGACGCCAGGTATAGAAGCCGATCGTGTCGACCTCAGTCTTGTAAAGGATCTGCATGACGATCGTCGCCAGCAGCACGAGCGTCGCGGCGATCATCAGGGCCCAGCCGAGGCGCTTGCGGCCGGGCGGAATCAGATCGATCGCTGCGGAGTTAGCCGGCCATGCATTGGCGGTTGAAGTCTGCTCAGCCACGCCTCTCGCCTCTACCTTGCTTTGGATGCAATTCCGGAGGAAAACCGCTTCACGCTTTTCCTGGAATTGCTGGAAGTCCAAATGACCGGCCATTGCCGGTCAACATGCGGCCCGGCGACGAGGTCGCCGGGCCGCGACTTCTCATGGGACAGCCTACATGCCGAGCGAGGCTTTGTAGAGCTTGATTTGGTTCTCGCGGCCGATCTGGTCGGTCAGCTTCTCCCAGGCGGCGGCGATGGCATCCGCACCTTCCTGCGCCTTCATCTTGCCGGCGAAGGTGTTGGCCAGGATGTCCTCGGCGGCGCTGTAGTACTGGAAGATGCCGGGGATGCGCGGCTCGATCGCGGCGTTCGGATGGTTGTAGGAGTCGCCCTCCGACTTGAGATAGGAGGTGATGAAGGCCTCGTCATAGCCGGCCGCCACCCATTCCGGAATGTTGAAATGGGAGTTGCGGTAGGGCTGGAAGCCGGAAGGATAGGCCGCGCACCACAGCGACAGATCCTTGCCGCCGAGATGGGCCGCCGCCGACCACGCCGCCTTCTTCTTCTTCTCGTCGCTGTCGACGCGGGCCATGACGTAGACGCCCCAGCCGAGATAGGCGCAGTTCGGCGCATAGTTCGGGCCGCTGGCCAGCTTGTCCCACTTTCCGGTCTTCGAATTGTAGACGTCGTCCGAGCCCGGCAGGATCGAGAAGCCGGTGACGTCGCCGATGACCGAGGAGTCGTTGGTCTTGACGTTGGAGCCGATATCGCCCCACCACGGGATCATCGAGCCCGTGCCGGCCAGGAACTGCTGGAAGCCGGTGGTGTTCGGATCGGCGTTGATCTGATCCGGCGGCTCCGAGGGCAGGGCGTCGATGACGTCCTGGATGGCCCGCACCCAAGGCGGGTTGTTGATGCGCGGCTTCATCGTATCCGGATCGAACAGCCAGGCCTTGTCGTCGGGGTGCTTGGCATAGGCAGAGGCGCGGCTGCCGAGGAAGTAGAAACCGAAGCCGCCCCAGGGCTTGGGCGCGTCGAGATAGCCATAGACGTCCTGGCCCTTGAACTGCTTGCCCTTGAGGAACTTGGTGACTGCCTGCACTTCCTGCCAAGTCTTGGGCACGCCCCATTCGGTCGTCGCGCCGCTCTCCTTCCAGGCCTTGGCGAGATCGGGATCGGAGAATACGTCGGTGCGGTAGTTGAAGTTGTGCGTATCGCCGTCGATGGTCACGCGATACTGCTTGCCGTCCCAGGTGCCGACCGGCGGCTTGAGGTAGTTGACGAGATCGTCCATGTCGATCTGCTTCTTGACCCAGTCGGGCATCTCCGAGGTGAGGCCCTTGCCGCAGACGTCGCCCTCGAAGGGCGCACCCATCTCGATGATGTCGAAGTCGACGGTTTTGGTCGCGATCGACTGCTGCAGACGGGCGTTGTAGTCGGCCTGGGCGAGGTCGATCCAGCTGATCTTGGCGCCGGTATAGGCCTCCCACGGCTTCAGGAAGCCGCGGAACAGCACGTTGTGCAGGTTCTGGTTGTTGAGGCCCATGAAGGTGAGCTCGACACCGGCAAACTCGCCTTGCTTGACGTTGGCCTTGGTCGCTTCCAGGCAGAGCTCACCGACTTTCTGGAAGTCGGCGTCCGTCGGCTGGCCTTTGCCGACGCCGGGTATCTGCAGGATTTTCGCGCGCAGGTCGTCGGCGGCAGCCGCCGGCCTGGTCAGCGCGCCAAGCCCCGTGCCGGACGCTGCTGCGAGCGCCGCCATGCTGGCCGCGCCCTTCAGCAAATCGCGGCGGGTCGCCCCGGCACGCACCAGTTTTTCGTAAAGATCGACTCTCATCTCAAGGTTCCTCCCAGAACTTCAGTCGTGAATTGATTCTGCCAATCTCTCGACGTCGAAACGTCTGCGGTTCTCCTATACCATAGGGCAGCGTGGGACCCCACCCTGCGTCGCCTGGAGATCCGATTTTCGGGACAAGGACCGGCATTCGGATTGGCACTCGTCACTATTCGCGTAATCGATTACCTTGTCAACAAGATTGGCTTTTTATCTATAAGATACCGACTTGCCCTTGCGGTTGGCAATGGCTAGCTTCACCGAAAAAGATAGGGGAGACAATGGCTCAAGTCGCGATCGCCAATGTGGCCAAGGCTTTCGGAACCGTCAAGGTTCTACATGAGGTCAGCGTCGATATCGCCGACGGTCAATTCGTCGTCCTGGTCGGCCCTTCGGGCTGCGGCAAGTCCACGCTGCTGCGGATGGTGGCGGGGCTGGAAACGGTTTCCGGCGGAACGATTTCGATCGGCGACCGCATCGTCAACAACCTGCCGCCGGCCAAGCGCGACATCGCCATGGTGTTCCAGAACTACGCGCTCTATCCGCACAAGACGGTGGAGCAGAACATGGCTTTCGCGCTGAAGCTGCGCGGCACCGATCCGGCCATCGTCGCCGAGCGGGTGAAGCGTGCGGCCGACATCCTCGACCTCAATCCCTATCTCAAGCGCTATCCGCGCCAGCTTTCCGGCGGCCAGCGCCAGCGCGTCGCCATGGGCCGCGCGATCGTGCGCAACCCGCAGGTGTTTCTGTTCGACGAGCCGCTCTCAAACCTCGATGCCAAGCTGCGCGTGCAGATGCGCACCGAGATCAAGGAACTGCATCAGCGGCTGAAGACCACCACCATCTACGTCACACACGACCAGATCGAGGCCATGACCATGGCCGACAAGATCGTGGTGATGCGCGATGGCCGCATCGAGCAGATCGGCGCGCCGCTGCAACTGTTCGACCGGCCGGCCAACCTGTTCGTCGCGGGCTTTATCGGCTCGCCGGCGATGAACCTGCTGAAGGGCACCGTGAAGAAGGGTGAAAAGCCGGAGGTCGACATAGCAGGCTCGGCCTTTCCGATGCCTGCCAGCATCGCCGCGGCGGACGGCCAGGCCGTCGTCTATGGTGTGCGGCCCGAGCATCTGGAGATCCATCCCGACGGTGTGGCGTCCACGATTTCGGTGGTCGAGCCGACCGGCTCGGAAACCCTGGTGTTCGTGCGCTTCGGCGAGGGCGAGATGGTGGCGCTGTTCCGCGAGCGTCACGACTTCAAGCCTGGCGATACGCTGAAGCTCAGGCCGCGGCTCGACCATGTCCATCTCTTCGACGCAGGGACCGGCAAGCGTCTCTGACCGCAAACACACATCGAGGAAACCCAATGCTCAAAGGGATCAATCCGCTGCTCAACGCCGACGTGCTCCAGGCACTGCGGGCGATGGGGCACGGCGACGACCTGATCATCGCCGACACCAATTTCCCATCCGACTCCGTCGCCAAGCAGACGGTGCTCGGCAAGCTGCTGCGCATCGATGCGCCGGCGGCCGAAGTGGTGAAGGCGGTGCTGTCGCTCTATCCGCTGGACAGCTTCGTCAACGACGCGGCCGCGCGCATGGAGATCGTCGGCAAGCCGAACGAGATCCCGCCGGTGCAGAAGGAGGTGCAGCAGGAAATCGACGCGGCCGAGGGCAAACCCTGGCCGATGATCTCGATCGAGCGCTACGCCTTCTACGAGCGGGCCAAGAAGGCGTATTGCGTCATCCAGACCGGTGAGCGCCGCTTCTATGGCTGCTTTGCCTTCCGCAAGGGCGTCATTCCGCCGGATGCGGAGTAAGGAGATGTCCGCCAGCAAGCCAGTCGTCATCCTGGGTGTCTTCGTCGCCGACACCGCCTATCGCGCCGACCGCCAGCCGCGCATGGGCGAGACGATCCTCGGCAATTCGTTCAAGCTCGGACCCGGCGGCAAGGGCTCGAACCAGGCGGTCGCAGCCGGCAAACTCGGCGCCGACATCACCTTCCTGACCCGGCTCGGCATCGATGCCTTCGCCGACATGGCCAAGCAGACGTGGAAGGATGCGGGCGTCAAGAGCGCGGTCATCGACACGCCGGACAGCTACACCGGGGCGGCTTATATCTTTGTCGAGGAGGGCAGCGGCAACAACGCCATCATCGTCAGCCCGGGTGCTGCGATGCTGATCTCGTCCGCTGACATCGAGGCGCATGCCGACCTGATCCGCTCGGCGGGCGTCTTCGTCACCCAGCTCGAGCAGCCGATCGACGCGGCGCTGAAAGCCTTGCAAATTGCGCACGGGGCAGGGGTGACTACCATTCTTAACCCGGCGCCGGCCGCCACCCTGCCGGACAGCATCTACGCGCTTTGCGACTACGTCACACCCAACGAGTCCGAGGCCGAGGGGCTGACCGGCATCGCCGTCTCTTCGGTCGACGATGCCCGCCGCGCCGCCGACAGCCTGCTGGCAAAGGGCGTCGGCGCCGTGATCGTGACGCTTGGCGAGAAGGGCGCGCTGCTGCACACCAGGGAGCGATCCGATCACGTCGGCGCCGTCAGTGCCGGCCCTGTAATCGAAACCACGGGGGCGGGCGACGCCTTCAATGGCGGACTTGCGGCGGCGCTTGCCAAGGGCGTCGAGCCGCTGGAGGCGGTGCGCTTCGCCTGTGCCGTCGCAGGCATTTCGGTGACCCGGCCGGGCACCGCGCCTTCCATGCCGACGCTCCAGGAAGTCGAGGCGCTGCTGGCGCGCGGTTGAAGCCGCTAAATCTCGCGTGGCGTTTCAGCGGCGCTAGCCGGCCATCGGCTTGACCACAACTCACAGAAGTTGGTCTCTCACGGCCCCCAGGGTTGCATATTAGCCACGGTTAATATTAATCGGCGCCAACGCTGCATCAACGGCATAGGTGTCCCGTAATGGGCCACCGTGTCTGGCATCGCAATTGCACTGTCAGCAATGCCGGGGTGGACTGTGCCTCGGTAGCCGGGGGGTTTTTTGGGGGGCCCGCCGCTCCGCGATGGAGCGGCGGGCGCTTTAAGGGTCGAGGGTACTGGCGATGTATTTTCCGCAATTTCTGGTGGGCATGTTCGCGAGTTCGTTCACGGTCGCAATCTGGGTCGGGCTGCAAACCGGCTCCGCCTGGAAGGCGCTTGGCTGCGCTATGCTTGCGATGATCATCCTCCAGATTGGATATGCCGGACTTGTCATTCGGCTGATCTACAAGCGGGGCCCGCAAGGCACTGGAGCAGACTTTATATCGGCAAATGCGGCGCCACCGGTGCAGCGAGCGCGCCCACACTAGAGGGCTCACCTCCAACCCGCCAACGCGCCCTGCGGAACGCAAGCAGTGCCAGCGCGTTCACCGTCTTGACCAGCACAGGCAGCCTGGTTGCCCGGAACGGTGAGATGAAAACGCCCTATAAAAAGCCCACGCTTGTAAAGCGCGAGAAGCTCACCGCCCGAACCGCGCAGATTGTCGCCTCCGGTGTGATATTGGGCGAGTGAACAGGGGCGCCGAAGGGCAGCTGAAGAATTTTGCTGCTCACAGGCTGGCCGGTCGGTGACTGCTCTAGAGGGCCGGACCCGGCCGAATGGCGCTTCCGTCAGAAAAGCGCGACAGGCGAAAGCGGGTGAGATCGTGCCCGATCTGGTTTCCCTGGATCATGTCGGCGACGACGCGGCCGATTCCGGGTCCGATACCGAAGCCGTGACCGCTCATGCCCGTTGCGACGATAAGGCCAGCTATCGCCTGCACTTTGTCCACAATGGGAACGACATCCGGCATCGCGTCGATCATGCCAGCCCAGCTTGCCTTTAGGCGCACCGCGTCGAGCTGTGGGAACAGGCGCCTGAAATTGCGCTCGATGGAACGCAGACCAGAACGTTCGGGAGCTGGATTTAGCACCCGCATTCTTTCGAAAGGACTTTGCGAATCCGGCGCCCAGTGACGCGGCGTCGACCAGCCATCCGGGTAGCCCGCTGGCGCAGCCGGCGAATAGCGTGAGCCGAAAGGATTGGCCATGAGCGCGGGAAGGTATTTCTTCGCATGCCGGAATGCGTCCGGGCCAAGGTGAAGCAAATGACTGCCTCCGGCAGCGAGCGTGTATCCGCCATCCTGTCGGCGTCTGAAAGCGATATGCTCTCCTGCCGCGGCTCCTGCATAGACTTCAGGCATCGCCTCGGTTGCCGCGACGGTCGACCTTACACTGAGCTGGGGAATGGAAACGCCATGTCTTCTCAGGAACAGGGAAGACCACGCACCGCCGGCGAGCAGAACGCTCGACGTCTCGATGTGACCCGCCTCTGTCCACACTCCCCTGATCCTCCCGGCCGAGATTTCCAGGGCTCGCGCCGCGCAATTCTCCACAATCTTGACGCCCTTGCGGGCGGCAAGCCGGGCGAGTGCGGGCACGGCCAGCCAAGGCTCCGCCCGCATGTCGGAAGGCGTTGTCATCGCGCCCTTGAAACTGCGCGACATGCCTTTGATGAGACCGGCGGTTTCCCGTGCGTTCAGCAGGCGCGTGTCGATCTCATGGGCGGCAGCGATCTTCAGGAATTTTTCGAAGCGGGCCATTTCGCGGTCGGAGCTTGCCAGGTAAGTCACGCCTGTCTGCTTCAAGCCGATGTCTTCGCCGCATTCCTCAGCCAGTTGCCGCCAATGACGCGCCGCCTCGATCACGATCGGCAGTTCGTCCGCATCGCGTCCCTGTTTGCGGATCCATCCCCAATTGCGCGAGGACTGTTCGGCAGCGATGCGTCCCTTTTCCAACAGCGTCACCGAGATGTTGCGCCGCGCAAGAAAAAGCGCTGTCGCAACGCCGATAACGCCGCCACCGATAGTGACCACGTCAGCGCTATTCGGTGGAGGGCCGGGAAATTGAACCGGATCTGCTTCGGAGAACGGGAAAGTAGGCAAGGGGAGAATCCTGAAAAGGCTGCGTCAGCTATGGCCCACCGGCAGCCAACCTTTCTTGAGGCAGTTCTGGGGAAGGTGGAGCACAGGCGCCTGACGAGCGGCTCCCGTAGTCGCCAATTCAGACGCGGTGGATCGCGAATGTTGGCCGCAGCGAATACAAAAAGTTGAAACTCTCCGGAAAATGAAAGTTCAAGCTTTTGAAGAGCAGGGCCTAAACCCTTGAAAAGACTGGCGCGAGTGACGGGGCTCGAACCCGCGACCTCCGGCGTGACAGGCCGGCACTCTAACCGACTGAGCTACACCCGCGCACTGACGAGCACGTGTCAGGCGTGTTCGTCGTTGGGGCGCTGGATAAGGGGTTCGTTTGCGGGTGTCAAGCGCGGCATGTGAGCATAACAGCAATCAGCAGAAGGTTTTTTGACAAGTGCGCCGGCATTGGCGAAATCCGTCCGATAGTGAGTGCGCCGGCTGTTCATTGGGCCTTGCGAATAGAGCTCTAACTGCTTAAAGGTCCGGCCCGGAGCGGGCGATTAGCTCAGTTGGTAGAGCGCTTCGTTTACACCGAAGATGTCGGCGGTTCGAGCCCGTCATCGCCCACCAGTTTCCCGGCACAATCAAGACTCACGGCGGCGTCAGGCGGAAATCCTGGCCTTCGGGCAGGAGCTGGCCGCCATCAACGACGATCGTGGTGCCGGTGATGTAGCTGGCGTCGTCGGAGGCCAGGAACAGGAAGGTGTTGGCGACGTCGCGTGGCGTGCCGAGACGTCCGAGCGGCACGGCGTCCTCCATGCTCTTGATGAAGGCGGCATCGCGGTGAAGCTTCATGCCTTCGGTCAGGATGTTGCCAGGCTCGACGCCGTTAACGGTGATGCCATAGCCGGAAAACTCCAGCGCCGCCGCGCGGATGAAGCCGTTGATGCCGGCCTTGCTTGCCGAATAATGGCCGTGGCCGGGGCTGCTCACTTGCGGGCCGGTAATGGAAGAGGTGAAGAGCATGCGACCGCTGCCCTGAGCCTTCATCGGTGGAAGCGCTGCCCGCGCGGTGTTGAAGCTGCCGCGCAGATTGACCGCCATGACCCGGTCCCAGTCCTCCGGGCTGGTGTTCTCGATCAACTGCCAAGGGTAGATGCCGGCGTTCTGGACGATGATGTCGAGGCGGCCGTGACGCTGCAGCGCCAATGCCACTACCGCTTCGGCGTCGGCCATCCTGGAAATGTCGGTGCGGATGAAGGCGGCACCCAGTTCGTCGGCGCTCGCCCTGCCGGCTTCGGCTTCACTGTCGGCCAGCACAAGGCTGGCGCCTTCCTCGGTGAAGCGCTGGGCTATGCCCCTGCCGATGCCACGCGCGGCCCCGACGATCACCGCCACCTTGCCTTGGATGCGTCCGGTCATGCGAGCCGTCCTGTCATGCGAGCCTTTGGCGAATGGTTTGCTTGAAAGCGTCGAGAAGCACGGCCGCCAGCACCAACAAGCCGTGGATGACCTGGGTGAAGTTGGCCGGCAGGGCCATGAGGTTGATGGCGGTGTTGATGGCCGACAGAAGTAGCACGCCGGCATAGACGCCGGGCAGGGTGCCGACGCCGCCTTTCAGGCTGACGCCGCCAATGACCACGGCGGCGAAGGCGTTGAAGAGCAGGCCGACCCCGAGATTGGCGGTGGCGCCGGAGGTGCGGATGGCGAGCAGCCAGCCGGCGAGGCCGGCGATGGCGCCGGCAAGCACGAAGGCGATGATCAGGTTGCGGTTGACGCGGATGCCGGCACGGAAGGTCGCGGTCTCGTTGCCACCGATCATCACCAGATGCCGGCCGAACGGCGTCTTGGCGAGAATCAGCGAGAAGACGACGAAGCAGCCGACAGCGATCCAGGCGGTGAGCGGCAGCCCGACGAGCCGCTGGATGCCGAACCAGCGGATGGCCGGCGCCAGGTCCTGCGCCGAGCGTCCGCCTGAAACGACAAGCACCAGGCCGCGCACCCAGATATAGGAGGCAAGCGTGATGATGAAGGCGCTCATCCGCAGTCTGACGATGAGGAAACCGTTGATGACGCCGATAAGGGCTCCCACCGCCAGGGCTACGGCGAGCGAGACCGGCACCATCAGCCAGTCCGGATGCAACTGCAGGCCGAGGCCGATGCCTGACGAGCAGAACATGATGCCGACCGCCATGGCGCTGAGCGCCGCGACCGATTCAACCGACAGGTCCATGTGACCGGCAATGATGACCAGCGCCAGGCCGATCGACATGACGCCCAGCACGCTCGAAGCCTCGACGATGTTGGCGAAGATGCCGAGCTGGAAGAAGTTCGGAATGAGCGTCGAGAACACGGCCAGCACAAAGACCAGCATGAACCAGACGAGATTGTCGAGCACAAGCTCGAGACTGTGGCGGGTGCGTGGGCTCATCGGCCGATCCGGTTAGCGTCGAATTTGAATATGCGGCTGCCGCGGGGCGGGCCTGCGAGGCTCCGGGCCGGGAGGCCCGGAGCTCGATGCAAAAGGCCTACTCGACGGGCTTGACGGTATCCGTCGGCGGCTTCAGGTTGCCCCAGAAAGCGGGGTTGTCGACATTCTCCTTGGTGATCGCCGCACCCGGGATCTTGATGTTCGGGCCCCAGGCTTCCTTGGTCACCACCGACTTCAGGCCGAGCACGTCATATTCGCCGGGCTTGATCTCCTGCTTGTTGACGACCTTGTCCATGAACATGGCGACGGCCGCGGCCTGGGCGTAGAGCGGCTGTTCGACTTCGACGTTGAGCCAACCCTTGCGGATAAGGTCGAGGCCGACCGGCGCGCCGTTCGAGCTCATCATCATCACGTCGCCCGGCTTCTTACCGGCAGCCTCCAGCGAGGCAACGCCCGCGACCGAAAGATGTGCGGCGTGGCTGAAGATCAGGTCGATGTCGGGATTGGCCAAGATCTGGTCGGCAACGATGGTGCCGGCGTTGCTCGCCTCCCACTGCATGGCGGGCAGCGAGATGATCTTGACGTCCGGAAACGCCTTCATCTTCTCCTCGAAACCCTTCTGGATGTCGAGCGTGTAGGGATCGCCGGGATCGCCGAGCACCTGCAGGATCTTGCCCTTGACCGAGCCATGCTTGGCCTTCAGCAGCGCTTCGGCCTGCTCGGCCGCAATGTGGCCGATCTCGACCGTGCCGGCGACCGATGTGAAGTCGGATGGCGTGGCGGTGATCTGGCGGTCGAACTCGACCACAGGGATGCCGGCCGCGCGGGCGGCTTCAACGGATGGCTTCAACGCATTGAAATCGACCGCGGCGAGGATGATCGCCTTCGGCTTCAGTGCGATGACGTCGTTCATCTGCGATTGCTGAGCGTCGGTCTTGTTGTCGGCGTTCAGTGTCTTCATCTCGTAGCCGACCTGTTTCAGGAACAGTTCCAGCGCGCTCACCGAGCCGGTCTGGAATTCGTCGAGCAAGGTCGGCACCAGGTAGTAGACGGTACCCTTGGACTGGGCGAATGCCGGCGTGAGCGTGGCAATGGCCAGGGCCAGGATACCGAAGACAGAAAGTAGCATTCGCTTCATGTCGTTCGCTCCTCTTTTCGCCGGACCCCTCATTGTCCCTCAGCCCGCCGGTCCGGCACCGGCGAGCGTTTCCCCGGTGATCATGTTGATCACCGCATCGGGACTTGTCTTGTTGCGGGCAACGTCGCCCGCCACGACGCCCTGGCGGATCACCACGATCCGGTCGGCGACCTGGAAGGCCTGCTGCATGATGTGGGTGATGATGACGACGCCGATGCCTTGGCTCGCCACCTTGCGGATCATGTCGAGGCCGCGGCGCGTCTGCTCGACGCCGAGCGCGGCGAACGGCTCGTCGAGCAGCACCAGCTTGCCGCCCCAATGAACGAAACGGTTGAGCTCGATCGCCTGCCGCTGGCCGCCCGAGAGATGCTCGACCTTGGTGCGCAGCGAGGGAATGCGAGTGCCGGCATTGGCCAGCGCCTTCGCCACTACGGACTCCATCGCGCGCTCGTCGAGCACCGGAACGCCCAGCACCTTGCGGGTGATCTCGCGGCCCATGAAGAAGTTGGCCACCACGTCGACATTGGTGCAGAGCGAGAGGTCCTGGTAGACGGTCTCGATGCCGGCGGCCTTGGCCTCGGCGGGGGTTTTGGCGAGGAATTCCTTGCCTTCGAACAGCATGCGACCCGAGGTCGGCTCAAGTCCGCCGGCAATGATCTTGACCAGCGTCGACTTGCCGGCGCCGTTGTCGCCGAGCAGCGCCACCACCTCGCCGCGCGCGATCGAGAAGCTGATGCCCCTCAGCGCCCGGATGGCGCCGTAATTCTTGGTGACGTTGTCAAGGACCAGCAGGGGTTCGCTCATGCCGCGATGTCTCCGCCGTTCAGAAGGTCGCCTTCGCGCTGCCGCTTGGCGGTGAAGATCTGGCCGAAGCGCGGCGAAAGCACGCCGGAAACGGCAAGTGCCGCGGCGCCGCGCAACACGGCATGCTGCCCGCCCTGCGCCACGAGGATGCGCGGCGCGGCGCGATCCTTGCGAGCCGAAACCGAATTGTGCAGCGGCTCCGCCAATGCAGCCAGGCGTTCGAGCAACTGAGGCGAGGCGAGGCCCCCAAGCACGATCGTCTCGGGGTCGAAAAGGTTCTCGATGACTGCGACGGCGTTGCGGAAGATCGGAGCGACTTCGGCCACCCATCCGGCGTCGTTGCCGTTCCAGCGGCCGCGCGCCTCGAGCGACAGATAGCGTTCGAGGCAGCCCCGGTTGCCGCAGGGGCAAAGCTCGCCTTCCGGAACGACGGGGATGTGTCCGATCTCGCCGGCATTGCCCCAGGCCCCGCGCAGCACGCCGCCGTCATGCACCATGGCGCCGCCAAGCCCGACGCTGAAGTAGAGATAGTAGTAGTCGGAACGCTGGAGGCCGAGGCCGTAGAGGCGTTCCCCCATGGCCGCCGCCGCCATATCGGTCTCGAAGAAGGCGGGCAGGCCGGTCGCGGCGGCAAGGCGCTCGCGCAACGGCACGCCTTTCCAGCCCGCCATTGTGGTCGGTCCGACGAAGCTCATGGACTCGACGCCGAACGGGCCGGGAAGCGCCATGCCGACGCCGATGACCCGTCCTCCGGCGCGGCGCCCGATCAGATCGGCAACCATGGCGCCGATCGCCTCGAAGGCGAGATCGGGTGTCGGGCTCGGCGCTTCGCGATGGACGCTCTCGATCACGTCGCCGCTCAGGTTGATGAGTGCGGCGTCTATCCCCAGCGGGGTGAGGTGGATGCCGACGGCATAGCCGCCTTCCGGGTTGATGCGCAGCGTGGCCGGCGGCTGGCCGCGGCCCTTCGGTTCCTCGCGGACCGACAGTATGTAACCCTGTTCCTCCAACTCGCGCACGATAGTCGAGACCGTCTGAACGGTGAGCCCGACGTGCTGCGCGATGTCGCCGCGGGCGATCGGACCGAAGCGGCGGATGGATTCGAGCACGATGCGCCGGTTGTATGGCCGCCCGAACTCCTGATTGGTTCCCCGCAACGCCATGGCTTGCGCTCCTGACGGACACAAGGTTCGCAGAGAAGATTTATTCAGTCAAATGGAATTCAAAAATAATTTGCCCGGCTCTCGAGGAGAGCAAGTTTCCCTGCGGCCCCGGCGCTTGCGACCCGGGCAATGTGCGGAAAGCTAGTATCTGATGACGCGACGCTCGATCAGCACGACGATGCAGAAAAGCGCGATCGACAGCGACGACGACAGCACGATCGCGGCGTAGAGCCGGTCGGATTGATAGTTGAACGTTGCCTGGATGATCAGCGCGCCGAGGCCTTTGTCCGAGCCGATCCATTCGCCGACGATGGCGCCGATCACCGCAGTGGCCGAGGAGATGCGGAGCGAGGAGAACAGCATCGGCAGGGCGCGGGGCAGGCGCAGAGCCCAGAAGATCTCCGAGCGTGTCGCCGACAGCACGCGGAACAGCTCGTGTTCGTTGTCGCTTGCCGAATCCAGGCCTCGGATCATGTTCACCAGGGTCGGGAAGAAGCAGATCACGGCGGCGATGACGATCTTGGGCGTCATGCCGAGGCCGAAGATCAGGATGATGATCGGCGACAGCGCCAGGATCGGAATGGTGTTGAAGAACAGGACGATCGGGAAATAGGCGGCCTGCAGGAAGCGGCTGTGCACGAAGACCACGGCAAGCAGCACGGCGGCGAAATTGCCGATGACGAAGCCCGCCAGCGCCTCGATCAGCGTCGGTCTGAGATTGTCGATGAGCAGGGCGAAATTCTTCTGGAAGACGCCGAAGATCGCCGTCGGCGTCGGCACGATATAGGCGGGCACGCCGAGCAGCGGCAGGAGATACTGCCAGGCAATCAGGATCGACGCGGCGCCCAGAACCGGAAGCGCAATCGCCATTTGCGGGCCAAGCGGCGCCGGTCTCACGATGCGCGCTCCAGCGCTGCACGCAACTCGGCCATGGCGCCGACGATCGCCGCATCCTCGCGCTTGCAGCGGTTGCCTTCCTGCTTGAAGGGCCGCAGGTCGAGGTCCTTCACCACCCGTCCCGGATTGGCAGCCAGCACAATGACGCGCTCTCCGAGATAGGCGGCTTCGGCGATCGAATGGGTGACGAAAAGGATCGTTGTGCCGGTGCGCCGCCAGAGCGTCAGCAATTCGTCGTTGAGGCGATCGCGCGTGATCTCGTCCAGCGCGCCGAACGGCTCGTCCATCAGAAGCAGCCTGGGCTCGCCAAGCAGGGCGCGGGCGATGGCGACGCGCTGGCGCTGGCCCCCCGAAAGCTGATGCGGCAGGCGTTCACCGAGTCCGCCAAGCCCCATCAGCTCCAGCAGTTCGCTGCTGCGGTCATCGATCTTGCGTGTGAGGCTGCGCTGGCCGACGCCGAGCGGCAGGCGCACATTGTCGCGCACCGTGCGCCAGGGCAGCAGGGTGGAATCCTGGAAGACGAAGCCGACGTCGCGGCGCGAGCGCACCGCGTGCGGTGTGGCCCCAAGCACGCTGATCGTGCCGTCCAACGGGTCGAGCAGGTCCGCCACCACGCGAAGTAAGGTCGACTTGCCGCAGCCCGACGGGCCGAGGATCGACAGGAAGGAGCCGGCCGCGACCGTGAGGTCGAGGCCGGACAGCACTTTGACGACCGTCTGCCGGCCGCCATAGCCGACATCGAGCTTCTGCGCTTCGATGGCGTTCGGCATCAGGCCGCGGGCGCGTCGAGCTTGGGCCGGTCGGCGGCCGAAAGCTCCAGGATCTTCGTGGTGTAGACATCTTTGGCGGCCGGGCGTCCGTTCGGGTACTGGCCGACCTTGTCGAGCAGCGTCAATTGCTCCTCGATGGAGGCAGGGTCGAACGTGCCCCAGCCATCCTTGGCGGTCGCGCCGTCGAAGGAGAGTTTCAGCACCAGGTTGACGGTCTTCTCTTCCCAGCCGAGATCCATCTCCGGATAGGCGGCGACCATCTTCTTCACCGCTTCCTGGGGGTTGGCGTGAACCCAGCCCCAGCCCTTGCCGACCGCGCCGACGAACTTCGCCAGTGTGTCGGGGTCCTTCTCGATCGCCGCGTCGGTCGCGAAATAGACGTCGGCGTAGGAAGCGAGGCCGAGGTCGCGCACCAGGAGATCGATGCGGTCCTCGCCGACCACGCTCAGCGCCTGGGTGTTGGTGATCCAGCCGCCGATGGCGTCGACGTCGCCGCGCACCAGAGGCGCCTTGTCGAAGCCGACATTGACGATGGTGACTTCCGACGGGTCGATGCCGTTCTTGGCCAGGATCTCATCGATGACGAAGCGCGCGGTCGGCTGGATGCCGATCTTCTTGCCCTTGAGGTCGGCAACATTGCGGATTGGCTTTCCCGGTTTCGAGGTCAGCGCATAGGGGCCGGTGCGGAAGCCGCAGGCGATGATTTTGATCGGCACGCCGCTGGCGCGCGCCGCATAAAGCTGCGGCGTTTCCGAGAACTGGCCGAGCTGCGCGGCGCCGGAGATCACCGGCGGCACGGTCGAGGCGTTGGGCCCGCCAGGGCTGAACTCCACCTCGAGCCCGGCATCGTTGAAATAGCCGTTGGCGACGGCCGCGATGTCGCCGATCTGGCCATTGGACATCAGCCAGTCATACTGGATGACGACCTTGCCGGCGGCCCTGGCGCCCGGCGTCAACACCAATTGCATACCGGCTGACGCGGCTGCGACCGCTGCGAGGCCGCCCTTCACGAAAGCGCGGCGGTTCAATTCGTAGTCTTGGTTCCCACTCATTTTTCGCTCCTGTTGCAGACTTCTTGTCTCTTCTTTCCAAGCGCCGCTCCCTCGGCGCGGCGTCGCTACGGCTGTTGGTCGTGGTAGTCGCCAGGGCCGCCGTCGAGCCAGGCGTAAAGCTCCCAAAGCGTGTCGTCCGGATCGGTGAAATAGGCGCAGCGCGCATTCCAGACGTAGTTTTCGGGCGGTCCATAGAAGGGCACGCCCTTGGCGCTCAATTCGCCGTGCAGCCGGTCGATCTCGGCCGGCGATCCGAGCTGGACGGCGACGCAAACCTTGTGCGCTTGGCGCGGCGATCTCTGGTTCGAGACGCCGGTGTGTCGGTTGATGTGGTCGAGCTCCCAGGCGGCGAGAGTCACGCCCTCGCCATGGAAATCGGCAAAGCCTTCGGCACGCCGACGCAGCCGGAAGCCGAGTTTCCCGACATAGAAGTCGACCGTACGCTCGATATTTTCCACCAGCAGGCAGACGTCGGAGATGCGGGTGAGGTTGGCCGGCATGACTATTTCGTCCCGCCGGTCTTGGAGAGTGGCAGCTTCACGCCGACGCGGTTGGCGGCGCCGATGATGTGCGTACGCATTGCTGCTTCCGCCGCCGCCGGATCGCCCGCCACTAGCGCCTCGTAGATGCGCACATGCTCGCCGACATTGATCTCGACGAGATCGTGCAGCGGGTTGGTCATGCGGGCATAGTGGATCGACTGGCGGATCTGCTCACAGACAAAAGAGATGAAGGTGTGGATGTAGCTGTTGCCGGTCGCCCGCGCGATCTCGCGGTGGAAGAGCAGGTCGGCGTCGATGCTGCCTTCTTCCCAGCGCTCCTCGCCGCCCATGCGGTCGAGCGCCGCCTTGATCGAATCGAGATGCTCCTGCCCGCGCCGCGCCGCGGCGAGCGCCGCCGACTCGGCCTCGAGGATGCAACGCAGCTCGAACAGCCGCTCCATATTGTGGGTATCCTTGAGCGCCTCGCGGTCGATGCGGATGGCGGCCCTTTGCTCGGGCGCCAGCACGAAGGCTCCGATACCTTGCCGCGCTTCGATCATGCCGTCGGCCCTGAGCTGGGCGATCGCCTCGCGCACCACATTGCGGCTGACGCCGAACTTCTCGGAAAGCTCCTGCTCGGTCGGCAGCCGCGCGCCGGGATTCAACTCGCCGGATTCGATCTCGCGGCTGAGGAAGGCCGCGACCCGGTGCGGCAGGGTTTCGACGGTGCCGATGGCGGCCAGTCTCTGCTTCATAAAAAACGCTCCGTCGAGGGCAGCAGGCAGCCGGGATTCATCACCCCTTTAGGGTCGAGCGCAGTCTTCAGCGCGGTAACCATGCGGCGATGCGCCGGCGAGAGCCCGGCCCAGAATTCTCGGGCACGGCTGCGGCCGATGCCGTGCTCGGCGCTGATCGAGCCGCCGAGGCTGACGGCGATGTCGTAGAGTCCCGCCGTGATTTCCTCGCCGCGCACCCGGGCTTCGCCATCAGCGAGATCGAGCGGCGGCAGCACATTGAAATGGATGTTGCCGTCGCCGGCATGGCCATAGGCCAGTGCAATCCAGCCCGGATGTTCGGTGGCGACGAAGCGGCGGGCGCGCTCGACAAGGGCAGGGATATCGGAAATGCGCACCGAGAGATCGGTGCGCACGTGGTAGCCGCGCTTCGCCTGGCCCTCGACCAGTCCCTCGCGGATCGCCCAGAAGGCCTTAGCCTGCGCGTTGCTGGTCGCGAGGACTGCGTCGGCCACCAGGCCGCTTTCGAGCGCATCGGTTAGAAAACTGGCGAGCACGCCGTTGAGGTCGATGGTCGGTCCGGAGGACAATTCGATCAGCGCATGGACGGGTGCTGCGACAGGCGCCATCATTCCAGGATCGACTAGCCGGGCCAAATCGATGCATTCCGAGCCGATGATCTCGAAGGCGGAAATCAGATCGGAGCAGGCGCGGCGCGCTCGGTTGAACAGGCCGATGGCCGCTTCGAACGAGACGAGGCCGAGATAGGCGGTCTCGACACGGGCCGGCTTCGGGAACAGCTTGACCTCCACACCGGTAATGATGCCGAGCGTGCCCTCGGAGCCGATGAAAAGCTGCTTCAGGTCATAACCGCTGTTGTTCTTGCGCAGCCCGGAAAGGCCGTTCCAAAGCTCCCCATCGGCCAGAACAACTTCCAGCCCCAGGATCAGGTCGCGCGCCATGCCGTAGCGCAGCACGTTGACGCCGCCGGCATTGGTCGCGGCATTGCCGCCGATCTGGCAACTGCCTTGTGCGCCGAGCGCCAGTGGGAACAGGCAATCTTCGGCCTCGCTTGCCTCTTTGATCGTCTGCAGCACGCAGCCTGCGTCCGCCTGAAGCGTGAAGTTCGCGCGATCGATCCGGCGGATGGCGTTCAGCCGCTCCAGGCTGACGACTATACCGCCGGTGCTGGTGCCATCGATGGCGCCCGAAACCAAGCCGGTGTTGCCGCCCTGTGGAATGACGCCGAGTCCCAACTCGCCGCACAGACGCATCAGCGCCTGCACCTCCGCAACCGACGCGGGGCGCAGTACGGCCAGCGCGCTGCCTCGATAGTCGCCGGCCCAATCGCCGAGATACTTCGCCATTCCAGCAGTGTCGGCGGTGAGACCGCTCCGCCCCACTGCGTCTTCGAGGACGCTGAGGATATCCGGTGAGAGGCTGCGAAGGGTCATCAGCGGCGTAGTCGGTGCGAGGCGATAGGGTGATGCATATCATCCTACAACTTGGGTCAAGTCAATCCGAGCCGAGCGCTGCCAAGGCAAAACGGTGGATAAGTCTGGAGGGACCTCAGTCGGCCGCGAGGCGTGCGTCAAAGGTACTGCGCGACCTTCTTGCCGACGGCGAGGAAGCGCAGCGGGTCGACCGCCTCGCCGTTGTGGCGCACTTCGTAGTGGAGATGCGGACCGGTCGAGCGGCCGCTGCTGCCGGTCTTGCCGATCACGTCGCCGGCGGCGAGCTTCTGGCCGACAGTCACGTCGATCTCGCTGAGGTGGCCATAGCGCGTCGCAAAGCCGTTGCCGTGGTCGACCTCGACCATGCGGCCGTAGCCGCCGTTCCAGCCGGCCTTGGTGACGACGCCGGCAGCGGTGACCTTCGCCGGCATGCCGATCGGCGCCCTGAAATCCATTCCCGTATGCAGGGCGGCCGTGCCGAGGATCGGGTCGGTGCGCACCCCGAACGGGCTGGTCACAGTATGGCCCGGCGCGGGATTGCTGAGCGGCAGCTTGCGCGCCTCTTTCTTGACTTGATCCAGCGCATCAAGAGCTTCATCCAGCTCTTTGACTTTGCTGTCGAAGATCATTGAAGAATCGAGCGGCACCAGCGGCCCGCCGACATCGTTCTTGTCGAGCTCCGTGTCGACCGGCAGCCCGGCGGCTTGCAGTGCCTGCGAGATCGCGTCGGCGTTGCGATAAGCGTTGTCCGCAAGCGTGGTGATGCGGGTGAGTTGCTGGTTCTCGATGGACTTGAGCGAAGCGTTGATCGACACGAAGAGCTTGTCAGCGCGATCCGCTGACGTTTCGTTGTCGAGCGGGTCCGAGCGTGGCGACCACAGAGAGAATGGCCTCGTGTCGCCGGCGCCCAACGACGCGACGGAGTAGGTCGGCGCCTGCGAAAGACCGCCGGTGATCTCGGCGCGCTCGTCGGGTTTGGTCGCGGTGGCATTGGCTGCGGCGGGCACATCGCCGACCTCGCTCTCGGCGCGTTCGAGGATCGGCCCGAGCCGGCCGTGGCGCTGGCTGAGCTGGGTCTGCCTGGCCAGCAACTCGCTGACCTTGGTCTCCATGAGCTGCTGGTCGAGAAGCTGGCGGCTGGTGATGCGATCGACCTGGGCGCGAAGCGCGGAGATGCGATCCTCATAGGCCTGCTGCATGCGCGCCTGCCTGGCCGTGGTGGCGCCGATCAGGTCATCGCGGAGCACCAGGTAGGAGGTGGCGAGCAGATAGCCGATGGCGATCGCCGCAAGCGCCGACCCGATGAAGGCGGCGAGCCACGGGCGGATGGTGAAATGCCGGATCTCGTTGCCCCGGGCGATAATGACCGTATGGGGCTCCTTGCGCCTGCCGAAGACCGCTGACTGACCATTTGGATTCACGGGACCAAGCTTTCGTTACGACTCCAACGACAGCTCGATTACACATTATTAGGGTTAACAAAGCTTTGCTGGCCGCGATGTCGGCGTAACCAATTCCCGCAGCGCGGGTGGCAGGTTGCAGGGAAGGAGGCCAGCAAAATCGCGGAAGCTTTGGGTCTGCCCCGCTTCAGAGCGCGCGCACCGCCTCCAGCACCTCTTCGGCATGGCCCTTGACGCGCACCTTGCGCCAGATGCGGGCGATGCGTCCGTCCTGGCCGATCAGGAAGGTGGCGCGCTCGACACCCATGTACTTGCGGCCGTACATCGTCTTCTCGACCCACAGATGATAGGCCTCGATCGCCTTGCGCTCCTCGTCTGCGACGAGATCGAGGGTGAGATCGTATTTCGCCTTGAATTTGTCGTGTTTCTTGACGCTATCCGGGGACAGCCCGATGACCACGGCGCCGGCCTTCTCGAATTCCGGCTTCAGCTGCGAGAAGCCGATCGCCTCGTTGGTGCAGCTTGTGGTGTCGTCCTGCGGATAAAAGTAGAGTACGACAGGTTTTCCCCGGATCGCGGCGAGGCTGAGGGAGCCGCCGCCGTCGCGCGGAAGATCGAATTGCGGCGCAACGTCGCCCACGTCGAGTTCAGCCATGTCGATGCCCTTGTTTGCGGTTACGCGCGGATCGAGCATCGATATAACGTGAGGCGGGGATTCGTCCACGACGAGTACGTTTACAACGGAATATTGCTTGGATCAGGAGCAACCGCAGCACGAGAAGATCAGGTTCAGGCGTGACGAGATCACCGACCTGGGAGCTTTTCCGTCCGCTTGCAGCGTGCCGCCGCTCGGCCGTGCTTCGGTGCGCCGGCGCTTCCGCATCCTCGGTCGGGTGTTCGCCGGGCTCTGCGCGCTGGTGCTTCTGGCGGCAATTGGCGTCTATGTGCTTGGCACGTCAGGCATCGGCACCGAGCGACTTCGCGCCGAAGCCGAGACGGCCATCGAGAAGCTCGCAGGCGTCGATCTCAACGTCACCGTTGGGCCGGCGCGGTTGACGCTCGATGGGTCGAGCTTCGTCGCCCTGCAGGTCAGCGACGTCAGCTTGAAGACGGCCGACGGCAAGCCGATGGCCGATGTCGGGCGCGTCCGCTTCGGCATGCGCCTGCTGCCGCTGCTATCCGGCGAGGTCAAGCTCACCAGCGCCCGGTTCTCCGATGCTCGCATCATGGTCGCCGCCATGCCGTCCGGCAGCGGTGATTGGACGGCGGCTTTGCGCAACGAGGATGGCTTGGTCGATCCGGAGAAAGTATCGGCGGCGGTGTTTGGCGGCGTCAACGCGGCGCTGGATGCGGTGCGCGCGGAATCGATGCGCCAGATCGACCTCCGCAACGTCGAGTTCGAATTGCCGCCGGGCGGATCGGTCAGGCGTGTGACCGTCGCCGAGGCCACGGTTGGGCAGACGGGCACAGGCAGCATGGAACTGTCTTCAAATGCCGATGTCGACGGCCGGCATGTCAGCCTGAGCGCCTCCGCGGCGCGCGATCCGAGCGCCAGGCGGATCGCAGCGCTGGACGCCGCCCTCGCGATAGCGGACGTCGGCGTAACGCCCGCTCAGGGAAGCTCCAGCGGCGGGAACTTCGCTGCCCAGGGCGGCAAGCTTGGTTCTGTTGCGCTGAAGCTTTCGGGCGCCGAGGCGTCCGGCGAGACGCCGTCGCGGCTGACGGCGTCGCTGTCGCTCGGCGGCTCGGTGCTCGATCTCGGCTCGCGCGGGCTGCTGCCGGCCGACGTCGATGCCAGGGCCACATTGGTCGCGGGATCAAACAAGGTCTCGGTCGACAAATTGCTGATCAGGACCGGCCGCTCGACATTCGATTTCTCAGGCTCGGTCGGGCCGAAACCGGCAGCCGCGGGCGAGGAGCCGTCCTACCGCTATGACCTTGTCAGCGACGGCTCGACGCTCGCGCCTTCGGAATCGCCGGAGCCGGCGCTTCAGTTCCTTGCCCGGGTCGCCGGCGTCTACCAGACCAAGAGCCGCAAGCTCGTCGCCGAGCAGATCGGCGTCCGCTCCGGCGGTTCGAGCGACGTGCTGGGCACGGCGTCGCTCGCCTTCATCGACAATGGCCCGCCGGGTGTGTCGCTGTCGCTCAATGTCCACGACATGCCGGTTTCGCATGTGAAGCAGTTGTGGCCCTGGTTCTCCGCCCGCAACGCGCGGCTTTGGGTGCTGGACAACCTGTTCGGCGGCCGCGTGGTCGACGCCAACCTGCAGTTCCAGGTCGTTCCGGGGCGGCTCGGCAACGGCGTTCCGCTTTCCGGCGACGAGGTGTTCGGCCGCTTCCAGGTCGAGGGCTCGCGCTTCGATACCGCGGGGCGCATTCCGCCGATCCGCGATGCGGTCGGTGTCGTTGCCTTCCATGGCAACGATGTCGATATCACGCTGTCCTCGGGCAGCGTTTTTATGCCGAGCGGCCGCACCGTGGCGGCAAGCGGCGGCACGCTGACGATCAAGCAGGCGAATGTTTCGCCCGTGATCGGCTCGCTCGACATCGATGTCGCCGGCGAAGCCCCGGCGATCGCCGAACTCGCCTCCTTTGAGCCGATCAACGCCATGCGCCATGTCGGACTTGCGCCTGAGGATTTGAGCGGCACCGTCACCGGGCATGTGCGGGCCGACATTCCGCTGACTTCCGGCGTCGATACCTCGAGGCTCGACTGGCTGGTGGCGCTGGACTACCAGGATCTTTCCTTAGCCAAGCCGTTCGAGGACCAGATGGTGACCGAGGCCGACGGGTCGATCACCGTGAGCCCCGACCGTGCGGTGATATCGGCCAAGGCGAAGCTGAACGGCATTCCGGCCGAGCTCGACCTGGTCGAGCCGCTCGAGGATAGTGGCCCGCCGCGCAGCCGTAAGGTCGCGCTGGTGATCGACGACAAGACGCGCGCTGCAGCAATGCCCGGCCTGTCGCCGCTGCTTTCCGGAACCATCAAGGTGGCGATCGACAAGAGCGGCGAGGGCGTCCAGAACGTGTCGGCCGACCTGACCAACGCAAGGCTCGACATCCCCTGGGCAGGATGGAGCAAGGGTGCCGGCATTCCGGCCAAGGTCACCTTCACGATGGCAAAGTCCGGCAGCACGACCACGCTGTCCGACTTCGATCTCGACGGGAAGAGCTTTTCGATCGACGGCGATGTGACACTGGTCAACGGGGCGCTGTCCTCGGCCCGGTTCAGCAAGGTCGCGCTCAACAGAGGAGACGACGTCGCGGTCTCGGTCAAACGGTCGGGCAAAAGCTATGCGGTCACTGTCAGCGGCGACTCTCTCGACGCCCGCTCGCTGATCAAACAGTTCACCTCAGACGTCGATACAGCCACAAAAGGCGCCGGCGCCGACGCGATCTCGGTCAGCGCCGACGTGAAGTCGCTGACCGGCTTTCACGACGAGGTGCTGTCGAACCTCAAGCTGAATTACAGCGCTGCCGGCTCCCGGGTGAATGGTCTCGATGTCAGCGCGACGGCGAGTTCGGGTGCCGCCATTGCCGTCCGAAACACCACCGGCGACGGCGGCCGGTCTCTCAGGATGAAATCGGCCGATGCCGGCGCTATCCTGCGCTTCCTCAACATTTACGAGCATATGGAGGGCGGGGCCATCACGCTGTCGCTGGCGGGCGAGGCCGACGGGCCAATGAAGGGCCAGGTCGACGCCAGCAATTTCTATGTCGTCAACGAGCCGAAGCTTGCGTCGATCGTGTCGACCAGGCCGGCCGGCGACACGCGCAGCCTCAACCAGGCGGTCAAGGCCAACATCGACACCTCAAGGGTGCAGTTCGAGCGCGGCTATGCCGAGATCGACAAAGGCTCCGGCTATCTCAGACTGGCAAACGGTTTGTTGCGCGGTCCGCGCATCGGCACCACTTTCCAGGGCACGCTCTACGACCAAGACAACAATATGGACATGACCGGCACCTTCATGCCGGTTTATGGGCTGAACCGCATCTTCGGCGAACTGCCGCTGTTCGGCCCGCTGCTCGGCAACGGCCGCGACCGCGGCCTGATCGGCGTCACCTACCGGCTGCGCGGCAACGCCAACAAGCCGACGCTCAACATCAATCCGCTGTCGGTGGTGGCGCCGGGAATTTTTCGCTCAATCTTCGAGTATCGGTGATCAGGCCGACTAGATCGGCCGCACCAGAACGTGCTTCTTCCTGCCGAACGAGAGCTTCACCACACCTTCCGCGCCCAGGTCCTCAAGCGTCACCATGCGCCGGTCATCCGTGACCGCCTGGTCGTTGAGGCGCACGGCGCCGCCCTGGACATGCCGGCGCGCTTCGCCATTGGAGCCGGCGAGTCCGGCGGTGACGAACAGCGACAGGATGCCGATGCCGGCCTCGAGATCAGCCTTGGCGACGTCGATGCTGGGCAGCGTGTCGGCGAGCGCGCCTTCCTCGAAAGTCTTGCGCGCGGTCTCTGCAGCCGTTTCGGCCGCCGCGCGGCCATGCAGCATGGCGGTGATCTCGGTGGCGAGAATCTTCTTCGCCTGGTTGATCTCCGAGCCGCCGAGCTTTTCGAGGCGCGCGACCTCGGCGAGCGGCAGTGTCGTGTAGAGCTTCAGGAAGCGCCCGACATCGGCATCCTCGGTGTTGCGCCAGTACTGCCAGAACTCGTAAGGCGACAGCATATGGCCGTCGAGCCAGACAGCGCCGGAGGCCGACTTGCCCATCTTGGCGCCCGACGAGGTGGTGAGCAGCGGCGTCGTCATCGCAAACAGCTGCACGCCTTCCATGCGATGACCGAGATCGATGCCGTTGACGATGTTGCCCCACTGGTCGGAGCCGCCCATCTGCAGCCGGCAGCCGACGCGCTTGTAGAGCTCGACGAAGTCGTAAGCCTGCAGGATCATGTAGTTGAATTCGAGGAACGACAGCGACTGCTCGCGGTCGAGCCTGAGCTTTACGGAATCGAAGGCCAGCATGCGGTTTACGGAGAAGTGCCGGCCGACATCGCGCAGGAAATTGACGTAGTTGATCTCCATCAGCCAGTCGGCGTTGTTGACCATCACCGCGTCGCCGGCGCCGCTGCCGAATTTGAGGTATGGCGCGAAATTGCGGCGGATGCCGACGAGATTGCTCTCAATGTCCCCAGGCGTCAGCAGCTTGCGCGCCTCGTCCTTGAAGGAAGGATCGCCGATCATCGAGGTGCCGCCGCCCATCAGCGCGATCGGCCGGTGGCCGGTCTGCTGCAGCCAGTGGAGCATCATGATCTGGATCAGCGATCCGGCATGCAAGCTCTTCGCCGTCGCATCGAAGCCGATGTAAGCGCTCACCGTTTCCTTGGCGAAGAGCTGGTCGAGGCCGGGTTCATCCGAAATCTGGTGGATGAAGCCGCGCTCGCTCATGATGCGCAGGAAATCGGACTTGAAGGCGGACATCTTTTCTTCCCGGAGGTCGCACGGCATTTGGCCGAGCTTGACGTGAAGGGGCGCGTTTAGCATCCAAGCGCGATCAGCAAAAGTGGTTTCCGGTTTTGCGTAGGATCGCGCTTCAAGAGGCAAACAGGCGATCAGCAACAGTGGCTTCCGGTTTTGCATAAGATCGCGCTTCAACCGGCAAACGGGCGATCAGCAAAAGTGGCTTGGGGCATTGCGTGCTATCGCCTGCCATGAGCCGCATCCTTGCTTCGCCCCTTTTGCTGGCGTAATGAGGCGCCCGCGCAAGGGCAGCACGCCCCGAGGCGCCGCGACGGGGCTATCCCGCAGATCAGATCGGACAAGCTCCCGCGATGAACAGGAACTATCTCCTCCTCTTTCTGTTCAGCATCCTGATGACCGTCAGCGGGCTGGCAAGCCTGCCGCCGGTCGACCGGGACGAATCCCGCTTCGTCCAGTCGACCAAGCAGATGGTCGAGACCGGCGACTATATCGACATCCGACTGCAGGATGTGACCCGCTACAAGAAACCGATCGGCATCTACTGGCTGCAATCGGCGGCCGTCGTATTGAGCGGTGAGGGGGCCAAAGCGCCGATCTGGGTCTATCGGCTGGTTTCGATGCTCGGCATTGCGGTCGCCGTCGTGGGCATCGGCTGGACGGGCACAAAACTCTTCGGCGCCAATGCCGGCCTTGCCGCCGGCCTGATGATGGCCGCCATCTTCGCCACCGCCTTCGAAGGCCGCGACGCCAAGACCGACGCCATGTTGCTCGCCTGCTGCGTGGCCGCGCAAGGCGCGTTGGCGCAGGTCTATCTGGCCGCGCGCCGCACGGAGCCGGTTGCCGGCCACCTCCCATGGATATTCTGGATCGCGCAGGGACTGGGAATTCTGATCAAGGGTCCGGTCGCTCCGCTGTTGTCGCTGCTGACGGCCGGCGCGCTGTTCGCCTTCGAACGCGACTGGCGCTGGCTTTTGAAGCTGAAGCTGGTGCGCGGCGTTGCAATCGTGCTCGTCATCGTGCTGCCCTGGATCATCCTCATCAGCTGGAAGAGCGGCGGCGCCTTCTTCCAGGAGGCGGTCGGCAAGGACATGCTGAACAAGGTGGCGCAGGGCGAGGAATCGCATGGCCTGCCGCCGGGCTTCTATATGCTCACCTATTCGCTGTTCATGTGGCCTTTCGGCCTGATCGCGGTCGGCGCCGGGCTGCAGGCCATCAACCGCTTCTGGGACGACCCGCGCCTGCGCTTCTGTCTCGCCTGGTATATCCCCTTCTGGCTGGTGTTCGAGGCGATCCCGACCAAGCTGCCGCATTATGTGCTGCCGGCCTATCCCGGCATGGCGCTGCTGATCGGCTGGCTGCTCACCTTGCCGGAGGATAAGGCCAATGCGCCGCTCAAGCGCTGGCAGAACTGGCTGTGGTGGTCGACCGCCTTCGGCGTCGTCGTCGTGTCGATCGGGCTAACCGCAGTATGCATAGGCGCGCCGCTCTATCTCGCAAAAGCCTTTTCCTGGTGGAGCATTCCGGCGGCGATCGCCGCGCTCGTGACCGGCTATCTCGCTTTCCCGCGCCAATTGCAGGTGCCGCTCGAACGCATCGCCGCGATCGCGATCGGCGCGGGCGTAACCTTCAGCCTGCTGTTCGGCGTGATTGCGCCGGCGCTGAGGCCGATCTGGCTGAGCCCGGCCATCAAGGCAGCCGTCGATGCCAACCGTCCTTGCGACACCACGGTGGTCGCCTCGTCCCCCTATCACGAGCCGAGCCTGGTGTTCCTGGTCGGGACCAAGACCGTGCTGACCGACGTCGATGGCGTGGCAAAGCACCTGCTGGCCGATCCGACCTGTGCGCTGGGACTGGCGCCGGTCAAGGAGGAGCAAAAGCTAAACGAGCTGCTTGCCGGGCAGGGCAAGTCGGCGAAGCGACTGACCGAGATCGACGGGCTCAACTATTCGTCAGGAGACAAGCTGGCGCTCGGCCTTTATCGAGTGGCCCAGTGAGGAATAATGTCGGAGCTCGAAGACCCCTATAGAGCCATGTCCGCCGTTTCTCTTTACCGCCGTTCGCTCGGCAACTTCCTCGACACGACGCGCATCGTGCAGCGGCGTTTTGCAGTGCGGCCCGCGCGCTATCCCGAGATTCCCTGGCTCGTCTGGGTCTCTGCATGGCTTCTGCTGGCCATAGCCATTGGCCTCACCCTGGACAGCGCCGCCGGCAGGATGCGCGGCGGGTGGACGCCAAGCTTCGTCCGATTCACCGACTTCTTAACGGATTTCGGCCTGGGCGGCTGGTATCTCATCCCCGCGGTTCTCTGCCTCGTCGCCGCCAACCTGACGGACTGGCGACGGCTTTCCAGGTCGTCGCGTCTGCTCGTCTACAATTGGACCTGCTTCGCTTTCCTGGTGCTTTGCGCGGTTAGTCTTTCCGGGCTGGCCGTCAACTTACTAAAATACGGCATCGGCCGGGCCCGGCCGCTCTATTTCAACGATTACGGGGTGCTGTCGCTGCATCCCTTCGCCATGGATGCGCGCTTCGCCGGCTTTCCGTCCGGCCATGCTACGACGATGGGGGCGGTGTTCGGCGTCCTCTTGCTGCTGTTTCCAAGGCGCTGGCACATCGCGCTTGCGGCCACGGCCTTGATCGCTTCGACGCGCGTCTTCGTCGGCGCGCATTATCCGAGCGACACAGTGGCCGGCTTTGGGCTCGGCCTTGCCTTTGCGATCGCCGCAGGGTTGGTTTTCGCGCGGCTCGGTTTCATCTTCCGGCGGCCGTCGTCGACCAGACCCGTGCCCAAGCGCACGTTCCGGCTGCTGTCTTCCAGCGGATCCAAGGACAAAACATCGCTGGCGAGGCGGAGCCGCGAGCAATTGTCGGCTGACCGCCCGTAGAGCTATTTGGTCTAAGGTTAGCCCGAAATCTACCTCAGCCGCTTCGGCCGTGGATCGGCGAGCTCGCCGGCCAGACGCCGGTCGAGGTAATCGGCGCATTCGTCGATCAGCAGTTCGGCGTGGTTGGCGAAGAAATGGTTGGCGCCGGAGATAGTCTTCTGCGTGATGGTTATGCCTTTTTGCGTGTGCAGCTTGTCGACCAGCGTCTGCACGTCCTTGGGCGGCGCCACCTTATCGGCATCGCCATGGATGATGAGGCCGGACGACGGGCAGGGTGCCAGGAACGAAAAATCGTAGGTGTTGGGCTGCGGGGCGACCGAGATGAAGCCCTCGATCTCGGGCCGGCGCATGAGCAGCTGCATGCCGATCCATGAGCCGAACGAATAGCCCGCGACCCAGCAGCTCTTGGAATCCGGATGCAGCGACTGCACCCAGTCGAGCGCAGCGGCCGCGTCCGACAATTCGCCGGTACCGTGGTCGAACTCGCCCTGGCTGCGGCCGATGCCGCGGAAATTGAAGCGAAGCGTGGTGAAATCGCGCTTCTGGAACATGTAGAAGAGGTCATAGACGATCTTGTTGTTCATCGTGCCGCCGAATTGCGGGTGCGGATGCAGCACGATGGCGATCGGCGCGCTCTTTTCCTTCGAAGGCTGGTAACGGCCCTCCAGGCGACCAGCCGGACCGGCGAAAATGACCTCAGGCATAAAATACTCCACGTGGCATACGAAGGCGCGGGCCCGGACTCTTCCTTTGGCCCATTCTGTGGCCTTGACGCCGGGCAAGCGTCTTCCTAGAAGCTAGTTTAGAATTGTTCAAAACTGGGTGCCGAAAACGCATTTTCTCGGCCGCCCGCGCCGCAAGCCGGGTAAATAGGACGGCTCGCCTTGCAATTTCAAGGAAATAACGCGCCGTCCTCGCGGAATGGCTGCTGACAGGATCGACTGAAGGAAAATGGCCGCAACTCGCGCCTATCTCGACTACAACGCCAGCGCACCTCTCATTGCAGAGGCGCGGTCGGCGATGGTCGCGGCGCTCGATGCCGCCAATCCGTCGTCGGTTCACAGCGAGGGCCGCGCGGCGCGGCGGCTGATCGAGGATGCCAGGCGTGACGTGGCAAGACTGGTCAATGCCAGGCCCGAGCACGTCGTGTTCACCTCCGGCGCGACGGAGGCCGCATCGACGATGCTTGCTCCCGACTGGCAGATGGGGCGCGGCTCTGTCCGCATCAGCCACCTCTATGTCTCGGCCGCCGATCATCCCTGCATTCTGAATGGCGGGCGGTTCTCGGCGCCGCAGGTGACGAGGATCGGCGTCGATCGAGACGGCATTGCCGATCTCGAGGCGCTGACTGCGGCGCTCTCCGCGCATGACAAGGCTGCCGGCCTGCCGCTGGTGGCGATCCATGCCGCCAACAACGAGACGGGGGTGATCCAGCCGATCGGACGCATCGCCGAGATCGTCAAGGAAGCGGGCGGCGTGCTGGTCGTCGATGCCGTGCAGGCGGCAGGACGGATTCCGATCGACATGTCAGCCGGTTATGCCGATTATCTGATCCTTTCCTCGCACAAGATCGGCGGCCCGAAGGGCGTCGGCGCCATCGTCGCCCGGGCCGATCTGATGATGCCGAAGCCGCTGATCAATGGCGGCGGCCAGGAAAAGGGCCATCGCGCCGGCACGGAGAATCTTCCCGGCATGGCCGGTTTTGGTGCCGCGGCGCGGGCAGCACTCGCCGGCCTGGAAGACATGGAAGCGGTCGCGCGCCGTCGCGACAAGGTCGAAGCCATCGTCCGGGAGCTCGTCCCTGATACGGAAATCTTTGGAGCGGCAGCGCCAAGGCTTGCCAATACGACATTCTTCGCTATTCCCGGCGTCAAGGCCGAGACCGCGCAGATCGCCTTCGATCTCGCCGGTGTTGCGCTGTCGGCCGGTTCCGCCTGCTCGTCGGGGAAAGTCGGGCCAAGCCATGTGCTGAAGGCGATGGGCCACGGCGAGAGCCTTGGCGCATTGCGCGTCTCGATTGGCCGCGCTACCGGCGCCGAGGAGATCGAGGCGTTCCGGGCGGCTCTGGCGGGCATAGCCGCGCGTCGGGGTGGAAAAGAAAAGGCTGCCTGACGGCGGCGAGGCATCGGACAAGAGATCCCCGGCGGCTCTTGAAATCCGGTGCTCGAAAAACGAATTCAGGCCATCCGGCCTGGTAGAGCCGTGCGTTTCGTCTGGACGGGTGAATTCCCGGCCGGAACGCACTATATGGAGCTTACTCCGCAGCCGAGTCCTTCCTGGGGCGCGTTTCTGCGGTGCCATAGTTTGAAAACTGCCGGGCCTTGACCCCGGCGTGGATGGAGAACGCTTATGCCTGCTGTGCAGGAGACGATCGATCGAGTCCGAAAGATCGACGTCGACCAGTATAAATACGGATTCCAGACAGAGATCGAGATGGATAAGGCCCCCAAGGGCCTGAGCGAAGACATCATTCGCTTGATCTCCGAGAAGAAGGGCGAGCCGGACTGGATGCTGGAATGGCGTCTGGGCGCCTATAGGCGCTGGCTGACGCTGGAAGAGCCGACCTGGGCGCGCGTCCACTATCCGAAGATCGATTTCCAGGACATCCACTACTACGCGGCGCCGAAGAGCACGCCGGGACCGAAGTCGCTGGACGAGGTCGATCCCGAATTGCTCAAGGTCTACGAGAAGCTTGGCATTCCTTTGAAGGAGCAGGAGATCCTCGCCGGCGTGCAGAAGACCGACGCTTCGGAGCTGGAGGAGGCCAACGACAACGTCTACAAGTCCGGCCGCGTCGCGGTCGACGCCGTGTTCGATTCCGTCTCGGTGGTCACCACCTTCAAGAAGGAGCTGGCTCAGGCCGGCGTTATCTTCTGCTCGATCTCGGAAGCGATCCGCGAGCATCCGGAGCTGGTGCAGAAATATCTGGGCTCGGTCGTGCCCACTTCCGACAATTTCTACGCCACGCTGAACTCGGCCGTGTTCACCGACGGCTCCTTCGTCTTCGTGCCGAAGGGCGTGCGCTGCCCGATGGAGCTGTCGACCTATTTCCGCATCAACGAGAAGAATACGGGCCAGTTCGAGCGCACGCTGATCATCGCCGAAGAGGGGGCCTATGTCTCCTATCTCGAAGGCTGCACGGCGCCGCAACGCGACGAGAACCAGCTGCATGCCGCGGTGGTCGAGCTGATCGCGCTCGACGATGCCGAGATCAAATATTCGACGGTGCAGAACTGGTATCCCGGCGACGCCGAGGGCAAGGGCGGCATCTATAATTTCGTCACCAAGCGCGGTGACTGCCGCGGCCATCGTTCGAAGATCTCGTGGACGCAGGTCGAGACCGGCTCGGCGATCACTTGGAAATATCCGAGCTGCATCCTTCGCGGCGACGATTCCAGCGGCGAGTTCTATTCGATCGCGGTGTCGAACGGCTATCAGCAGGTCGACAGCGGCACCAAGATGATCCATCTCGGCAAGAACACGTCGAGCCGTATCATCTCCAAGGGTATTGCCGCCGGCTTCTCGCAGAACACCTATCGCGGCCAGGTCTCGGCGCACCGCAAGGCGACCAACGCCCGCAACTTCACCAACTGCGATTCGCTGCTGATCGGCGACCAGTGCGGCGCGCACACCGTGCCCTACATGGAAGCCAAGAACGCGACGGCGAAGTTCGAGCACGAGGCGACGACGTCGAAGATATCCGAGGACCAGAAGTTCTACGTGATGCAGCGCGGGATTCCCGAGGAAGAGGCGATCGCGCTGATCGTCAACGGCTTTGTCAAGGACGTCATCCAACAGCTGCCGATGGAGTTCGCCGTAGAGGCGCAGAAGCTGATCGGCATCAGCCTCGAGGGTTCGGTCGGCTGACCGCAGAAGATATTCAGGAAAAAAATATGCTTGAGATCAAGAATTTGCATGCCCGCATCGTCGAGGACGGCACGGAGATCATCCGTGGCCTGAACCTGACGGTCAAAGCCGGCGAGGTCGCCGCCATTATGGGCCCGAACGGTTCGGGCAAGTCGACGCTGTCCTACATCCTTGCCGGTCGCGAGGATTACGAGGTCACAGAAGGCGACATCCTCTACAACGGCCAGTCGATCCTCGAAATGGATCCGGCCGAACGTGCTACCGCCGGCATCTTCCTTGCCTTCCAGTATCCGATGGAGATACCGGGCGTCGCGACCATGGAATTCCTGAAAGTGGCCATGAACGAGCAGCGCAAGGCGCGCGGCGAGGAGCCCCTGAAGGTTCCGGAATTCCTGAAGCGCGTGAAGGACGCCGCCGCTTCGCTCAACATGGACATGAACATGCTGAAGCGGCCGCTCAATGTCGGCTTCTCCGGCGGCGAAAAGAAGCGCGCCGAGATCCTGCAGATGAAGCTGCTCGAGCCGAAGCTCTGCGTGCTCGACGAGACCGATTCAGGCCTCGACATCGACGCCCTCAAGATCGTCGCCGATGGCGTCAACGCGCTGCGCTCGCCGGAGCGCGCGATCGTCGTCATCACCCACTACCAGCGCCTGCTCGAGCACATCGTGCCGGACAGCGTGCACGTGCTCTACAAGGGCCAGGTCATCAAGTCTGGCGACAAGTCGCTGGCGCTCGATCTTGAAACCAACGGCTATGCCGGCGTGATCGGGCAAGCCGCGTGAGATGGGGCCAAGTGAGGCAAGAGCAATGAACATGCACGCACAGCCCCAGCGGACATTGGCCGAAACCGCGCTGATCGACGCCTTCGGCGAGCGGCTGTCGCTGCTGCCCGGCGACGGCGCGGTGATGGTCAAGCGCGACGACGCGATCGAGGCGATCAAGCACGGCCTGCCGACGCGCCGCGTCGAATCCTGGCATTATACGGACCTGCGCCGGCTGCTGACCTCGGTGCCGGCCTTCGAGGCCGGGGACATCGCAAAGGCGCTCGATCCGGTCCTCGACGGTTCGGCCGTTCTGCCGGTGCTGAACGGCGTTTCGAGCGCCAAGGCTCCCGAGATCGAAGGCGTCACGGTGGAGCGCCTGTTGGAGAAGCTCACCGACGGCAGTATCGCGCCGGGGCTCGATCGCTATGGCGCCGATGACGCAATCGGCGCGCTGAACACGGCCTTCGTGGCCGACGGCTATTTCATCGACATCGCCGACGACGCCGAGCTGGAAAAGCCGATCGAGCTGCAGAACCTGCAGGCCGGCGGCCAGACGCATGTGCGGCTCCTGGCACGTGTCGGTGCCGGCGCCAAGGCAATCATCGTCGAGCGCCAGACGAGCGAGGGCGGCGAGGCCGCGCTCGTCAGCTCGGTCAGCCAGCTCGTGGTCGGCGACGGCGCCGAGGTGACCTGGCTGATCGTGCAGGAGCAGCCGGACACGGCAACGCACCTTGCTCAGTTCAAGGCGCATATCGGCAAGGACGCCAAGCTGACGCTGTTCGTGATGAACGCCGGCGGCAAGCTGGTGCGCCAGGAAGTCGTGGTCAGGACGACTGGTGAGGGCGCCGATTTCAAGCTGCGCGGCATCAACCTTCTGGCCGGCGACACGCACACCGACACCACCATGGTGCTCGATCATGCCGTGCCGCACACCGCCTCGACCGAAGTGATCCGCAACGTTGTGACCGGCAAGGCGCGGGGTGTCTTCCAGGGGCGCATCAACGTCCACCAATACGCGCAGAAGACCAACGCCAAGATGGCGTGCAACACGCTGCTCCTGTCGGACGAGGGTGAGTTCTCGACCAAGCCGGAGCTGGAAATCTTCGCCGACGACGTCGTCTGCGGTCACGGCGCGACGGTCACGGAGATCGACCACAACCATCTGTTCTATCTGATGGCGCGCGGCATCGACGAAAAGGCGGCTCGAGGGCTGCTGGTGAAGGCTTTCGTCGCGGAAGTGATCGAGGAACTGGACGACGAGGCGCTCGTCGATGCGCTCGAAGCGCGGCTCGACGCCTGGTTTTCGACGCACGGATAGCGCTTTCCCCTTCTCCTACTTGGGAGAAGGTGAATTGGCGCGGAGCGCCAAGACGGATGAGGGGTGCTGGACGGAGTGAGGCGAAGCCTCGAAAGACCTTGTGATGGACCAGAAGATCGAAACCGCTCCCTACGACGTCGAGGCGATCCGCCGCGACTTCCCGATCCTGTCGCGGCAGGTCTACGGTAAGCCGCTGGTCTATCTCGACAACGGCGCCTCGGCGCAGAAGCCGCAGGTGGTGCTCGACACGATCCAGCACGCCTATTCCCAGGACTACGCCAATGTCCATCGCGGCCTGCATTTTCTGTCGAATGCCGCGACCGATGCTTATGAGAAAGCACGCGAGACGGTGCGCCGCTTCCTCAATGCGCCGAGCACCGACAACATCGTCTTCACCTCCAACACCACCTCGGCGATCAACACGGTCGCCTATGGCTACGGCATGCCGAGGATCGGCGAGGGCGGCGAGATCGTGCTCTCGATCATGGAGCACCACTCCAACATCGTGCCCTGGCATTTCATCCGCGAGCGGCAGGGCGCGAAGCTTGTCTGGGTGCCGGTCGACGATCTCGGCGCCTTCCATATCGAGGAATTCGAGAAGCGGCTGACGAACCGCACAAAACTCGTCGCCATCACCCACATGTCGAACGCGCTGGGCACGGTGACGCCGATCAAGGAGATCGTGCGCATCGCGCATTCGCGTGGCATTCCCGTGCTCGTCGACGGCAGCCAGAGCGCCGTGCATATGCCGATCGACGTGCAGGACCTCGATTGCGACTTCTTCGTCTTCACCGGCCACAAGGTTTACGGTCCGTCCGGCATCGGCGTGCTCTACGGCAAGAAGCACATGCTGGAAGCGATGCGGCCCTTCATGGGTGGCGGCGAGATGATCGAGGAGGTGACGGAAGACATCGTCACCTACAACGAGCCGCCGCACCGTTTCGAAGCCGGCACGCCGCCGATCGTGCAGGCGATCGGGCTGGGCGCCGCGCTCGAATATATGGAACAGGTCGGCCGCGAGCGCATCGCGGCGCATGAGGCGGACCTCAAGAATTACGCGCACGAGCGGCTGCGCGCCATCAATTCGCTGCGCATCTTCGGCGACGCGCCCGGCAAGGGCGCCATCATCTCGTTCGAATTGCAGGGCATCCACGCCCATGACGTGTCGATGCTTATCGACAGGCAAGGCGTCGCGGTCCGCGCCGGCACGCATTGCGCCCAGCCGCTGTTGAAACGCTTCGGCGTGACCTCCACATGCAGGGCATCGTTCGGCATGTATAACACCAGGGCCGAAGTCGACGCTTTGGCCGATGCGCTGGAAAAGGCGCGAAAGTTCTTCGGATGACGATGATGGACGATGTGACCACCACCGCAGAGACCGCGCCGGAAACGGCCGGTAACGGCCTCGTCTCAGCCTCGGCGATCCCCGCCGATGAGCTGGCGAGGCTGACCGACGATATCGTCTCGGCGCTGAAGACGGTCTACGATCCGGAAATCCCGGCCGACATCTACGAGCTCGGCCTCGTCTACAGGATCGACATCGAGGACGACCGGACGGTCAAGATCGACATGACGCTGACCGCGCCGGGCTGCCCGGTGGCCGGCGAAATGCCGGGCTGGGTCGAGAACGCCGTCGGCGCCGTGGAGGGGGTTTCGGGCGTCGAGGTCAACATGGTGTTCGACCCGCCGTGGACACCCGACCGGATGTCGGAAGAGGCGCAGGTCGCGGTTGGATGGTACTAGCCAGCGACCCCACTAAGGTTGGCTGGCTTGCAGCAAAGGTGAAACTTCACCATCTTAAAGGCAGACTCATTCCGCGGGCCTTGAACCCGCGCGAACGTGGAGAACGACATGGGACGCTTCGCCGTCATCACGATGACCGACAAGGCCGCGGACCGCGTGCGTGAGATCGTCGCTACGCGCGACAACGCGCATGGGATCCGCCTTGGCATCAAGAAGGGCGGCTGCGCCGGGATGGAATACACGGTCGATCTGGTCACCGAGCCGAACCCCAAGGACGATCATATCGAGCGCGACGGCGCGCACGTCTATGTCGCGCCGGAAGCGGCGCTTTTCCTGCTCGGCACCGAGATGGATTTCGAGCAGACGACGCTGCGAACCGGCTTCACCTTCAGGAATCCGAACCAGAGTTCGGCCTGCGGCTGCGGCGAATCCGTCGAGCTGAAGCCGGCCGATCTCAAGGCGCTGGCCGAGGCGCGCGCTTCAAGCGCTGCCTAGGTGATCGCCGAGGCATATCGCTGGCGATGTGCCTGCTGTGACCAGGAGTTCACCGGACTTCCCACCGATATAGCCTTTGGCGCACCGGTGAATCCAGACGCGCTTGACGAGGTAGCTCGGTCGACCTTCCGCAAGAACGACGATTTTTGCGTGGTGAGCTACGCCACGGGGCAAACAGACCGCTTCATTCGTTGCCTGCTGCCCTTGCCCGTACCTCAGTTGTCCGAAGAGTTCTGTTTCGGTGTTTGGATGTCGGTCTCGGAAAGAAGCTGGAATGTCTATCGAGCCGGGTATGATAGCGGCCAATATGAGGACGAGCTCTGCTTCGGGTATTTGATGCACGACATTCCTGAATATCCGAGCTCGATGCACCTGCATGCCAATGTTGTGTTTCAGCCCGGCAATCTGCGTCCCAGGGTCTTTCTGCATGATGCAGACCACCCCTTGGTCGCCGCGCAGCGCGAAGGGGTGGATGTGAGGCAGATCGAGCGCTGGGTTGCGCTAACCCATCGCTGTTAGATGCAGGCTTAGTCTACCCACAAGCCGGTGCGCTTGTGCCAGTCGGCGATCGATTCTTCGGGATAGAGCTCGAACACCTTGTCGTTCCTGCCGATCGCCGGCTCGACCCAGCTCGCCTTGTATTTCAGCATCAGATGCACCTTTTCCGGCGGCTTCGGCAGGTCGCTGTCGATCGCCGAGGCGAAGGGGTGGACGAGGTCCGGCCAAGTCGGGTCGTAGAGCCAGAGCGCGGCGCCGCATTTCTTGCAGAAATTGCGCTCGCCGGTCGAGACCTCGCAGTGCGGATGCTCGTCGTCCTCGATCTCAGCGCGGTAGACGCCGAGATTGGGCTTGCCGGTGACCTTGAGCGTTTCGTTGTCGGCGCCGAGATTGATGGCAAAACCGCCGCCGCCCTGCTGCTTGCGGCAGATCGAGCAGTAGCAGAGCATGAACGGCACGGGCGTGTGACTTTCCACCTCGAAGCGGACGGCGCCGCAGCGGCAGGAGCCTTTGAGCAGGACAGGCATGGCGCGAAACTCCATTTCATGTCTCAACCTGTCAGCATGCTGTTGGTTGCTGCGATGACAAGGCCCACGCCGGATGAGATGCTTGCGGCATGGACAATGACCGCCTCGAAGAATTGTTCGAGAGCCTGGGGCCGATCAGCATCCGAAAACTGTTCGGCGGCAAGGGCATCTATTGCGACGGCGTCATCGTCGCGGTCGTGGTGCGCGGCGAACTGATGCTGAAGGCCGACGAGGAGACGATCCCCGAATTCGAGGCCGCCGGCTGCAGCCAGTGGACCTATACGGGCTCGCGGCACGGCAAGGAGGTGGCGATGCCCTATTGGAGCGTTCCCGACAGCGCCTTCGACGATCCCGACGAAATGGCAGTCTGGGCGCGGCGCGCTTATGAAGCGGGGCGGCGCGCGGGCAGATAAGGCCTACAGCGCCTTCGCGATCTCCGCCGCCAGCCGCGCATTGTTCTCGACCAGCGCGATGTTGGTCTTGAGGCTGCGGCCGCCGGTGAGCTCCAAAATCTTCGACAGGAGGAACGGCGTCACGGCTTTGCCGGTGATGTTCTGCGCTTCGGCCGCCTTCTGCGCGGCCTGGATGTAGCCGTCCATCTCGGCTGCCGGGATCTCGTCGTTCTGCGGCACCGGGTTGGCGACCAGAATGCCGCCGCCCAAGCCCAGCGCCTGCCGCGTGCGGTAGAAATGCGCGATGTCTTCAGGCGCATGCAACGTCAGCGGCGCGCGGAAGGGCGATTGCCTGGACCAGAAGGCCGGCATGGTCTCGCAGCCATGGCCGATGACTGGCACGCCGCGCGTCTCCAGCACTTCCAGCGTCTTTTCGATGTCGAGGATCGCCTTGGCGCCGGCCGAGACGACGACGACCGGCGTGCGCGCCAGCTCGTCGAGGTCGGCCGAGATGTCAAAACTCTTTTCGGCGCCCTTGTGCACCCCGCCGATGCCGCCGGTGGCGAAGACCTTTATGCCGGCCATGTGCGCGGCGATCATGGTGGCGGCCACGGTGGTGCCGCCGGTGCGCTTTTGGGCGACGGCAAAGCCGATATCGGCACGCGACAGCTTCATGGCGTCGCCGGTCATGGCAAGCGATTCGCGCTCGCCATCGGAAAGGCCAATCTTGATGCGGCCATCGACCACGGCGATCGTCGCCGGCACGGCGCCGCCCTCGGCGATGATCTGCTCGACCTTGGCGGCCATCGCGCCATTGTCGGGGTATGGCATGCCGTGGGTAATGATGGTGCTTTCCAGCGCCACCACAGGCCGCCCGGCGGCAAGCGCCTCCGCCACTGGCGGATGAATGTCGATGAAGGGGCGGGCGGTTTCGGGCGTCATGTCGGTTCTCCACTCCGGAGAAACTCCGGCAAGATAGTTTGTGGCCCTATGCCACCACCCGCGCCTCGTGCACAAGGGCAAGCGCCTGGCCAAAACTGCCGGCGGTGAAAGACGGTACCGCCTCGGCGCTCTCAATGGCGAGCATCGCTGCGGCAACACCTTCGCGCAGTGCCCTCCGCAAAGAGAGCCCGCGCAGCAGCGCGGCAACCGTGGCTCCGGTCAGGGCGTCGCCGGCGCCGGTCACGTCGGCAACTCGTCGCGGGGCGGGCGGGTCGATGGCGAAGACGCCCGATTGGTCGAAGCCGAGCACCGGAGCACTGCCGGCCGTGATCACGCCTGCCGTCAAGCCCAGTCGCCTGAGTTCCCCGACAAGATCGCGGCCGGAGATATCCGCACCAGCCAGCGCCGCCGCCTCTCGGCGGTTCATGAACAGCAGCGAAAGATTGCCGAGCAGCGGCGCTAGCCGCACCACCTTGGCTGGCGAGATGGCGATGGCGAAAACCGGCTTGTCGCCGGCTTGCGCAACCAGGCGCTCGAGGGCCGCCGTCGGCAGGTTCGCGTCGCAGAGGATCGCGTCTGCCTCGGCGATCGCCTCGCGCACCTTAGCGCGGCGGATCTGCTTGGGGAAGGCGAGGTCGTAAAGGCCCATATCGGCAAAGCCGACGATCAGCTCCCCCTCGCTGTCGATCAGCGCAGTGTAGCTCGGCGTCGTGCGGTCGAGGAACACCGCCGAAAGGTCGGCGATGCCGGCCTCGTTGATCGCCGATGCGACCGCCTCACCCGCCGCATCGCCGCCGCGCACCGAAAGCAGCGAGGCCGAGACGCCGCGCTTCACAATGCTGCGCAGCGCGTTGAAGACGCCGCCGCCGACATCCTCGCGCATGATGCCGGGATTGGATGCGGCGGGCACATAAGGGCCCGAGACCTGGCCGCGCCGGTCGATATGGGCGCCGCCCAGCGCCAGGATGTTTGGGGATGTCGGCATGCCGCGGAGGTGACCTCGTTGATTGTTTGCGTGCGCACACTAGGTTTCCGCGCATCGCCCCGCAATCGGGTCGCGATTCGGGCCGCCCGGATAACGAGATCTCGCTTGGATCAGCAGCACTGGTTCACGCCATCTCTAGTGAGACAAAAATAGAACAAATCCAGATATTGTTTGTTTTCCAGTCATTTGCTGCCTCTTGCCAGATGAGAACAAAAAAGGTACAAACTGGCAGGGATCACGGATTGTCCGGCCTTCATTGACGACCAAGGGGTGATGTATCATGGCTCAGAATAGTTTGCGGCTTGTAGAGGATAAGGCAGTGGACAAATCAAAGGCTCTGGATGCGGCGCTGTCGCAAATCGAGCGCGCTTTCGGCAAGGGCTCGATCATGCGGCTCGGCGCCAATGAGCAGGTGGTCGAGATCGAAACCGTGCCGACGGGATCGCTCGGGCTGGACATCGCGCTCGGCGTTGGCGGGCTGCCGCGCGGCCGCATCATCGAAATCTACGGGCCGGAAAGCTCGGGCAAGACGACGCTGGCGCTGCACACGGTTGCGGAAGCCCAGAAGAAGGGCGGTATCTGCGCCTTCGTCGATGCCGAGCACGCGCTCGATCCGGTCTATGCCCGCAAGCTCGGCGTAGACCTCGAAAACCTCCTGATCTCGCAGCCCGACACGGGTGAGCAGGCGCTGGAGATCTGCGACACGCTGGTGCGCTCCGGCGCCATCGACGTTCTGGTGGTCGATTCGGTGGCGGCACTGACGCCGCGCGCCGAAATCGAGGGCGAGATGGGCGATGCGCTGCCCGGCCTGCAGGCCCGCCTGATGAGCCAGGCGCTGCGCAAGCTGACCGCATCGATCTCGCGCTCCAACACCATGGTCATCTTCATCAACCAGATCCGTATGAAGATCGGCGTCATGTTCGGCTCGCCGGAAACCACGACCGGCGGCAACGCGCTGAAATTCTACGCCTCGGTGCGCCTCGACATCCGCCGCATCGGCTCGGTCAAGGATCGCGACGAAGTGGTCGGCAACCAGACCCGCGTCAAGGTGGTGAAGAACAAGCTGGCTCCGCCCTTCAAAGTGGTCGAGTTCGACATCATGTATGGCGAGGGCGTGTCGAAGACCGGCGAGCTCGTCGATCTCGGGGTCAAGGCCGGCGTGGTCGAGAAGTCGGGCGCCTGGTTTTCCTACAATTCGCAGCGACTCGGCCAGGGCCGCGAGAACGCCAAGCTTTTCCTGCGCGACAATCCGGACACGGCGCGCGAGATCGAGCTGGCGCTGAGGCAGAATGCCGGGCTGATCGCGGAAAAATTCCTCGAGAACGGCGGCTCCGAAGGCGGTGACGACGGCTTCGAGGACGAGGCTGGAGCGATGTAGGCAACTGCCGGAGTTCGGCCATAATCTGGATCCATTATCTAAAGCTGATGTAATCGAGTTCCCCAGTACTGCGTTCGAACCGCCGGCCTTGTGCCGGCGGTTTGCGTTTGGGGGGCGAGGACACAGGCCGCCCAGCCAGGAGGACTGGGCCTGGTTCCGTGTTTCTGGACAGGGTCAAGAGCTACGGCTAAAAGGCCAATCTATCTTCTGACACACGAAAGCCCATTTGCCGCCGGCCTGGCCGGCGGTTTTCGCGAAAAGGCAGTATCTATGAGTGGCGTGAACGAGATCCGGTCGACATTCCTCGACTATTTCCGCAAGGAGGGTCATGAGATCGTCGCCTCCAGCCCGCTGGTGCCGCGCAACGATCCGACGCTGATGTTCACCAACGCCGGCATGGTGCAATTCAAGAACGTGTTCACCGGCCTGGAGAAGCGGTCCAATTCGCGCGCCGCGACCGCGCAGAAGAGCGTGCGCGCCGGCGGCAAGCACAACGATCTCGACAATGTCGGCTACACCGCGCGCCATCTCACCTTCTTCGAGATGCTCGGCAATTTCTCGTTCGGCGATTATTTCAAGGAGCGCGCGATCGAGCTTGCCTGGAACCTGATCACCAAGGAATTCGGCCTGCCGAAGGACAAGCTTCTGGTCACCGTCTATCACACCGATGACGAGGCGGCCGGCTACTGGAAGAAGATCGCCGGCTTCTCAGACGATCGCATCATCCGCATTCCGACCTCTGACAATTTCTGGGCGATGGGCGACACCGGTCCCTGCGGTCCGTGCTCGGAGATATTCATCGATCGCGGCGAGCATATCTGGGGCGGTCCGCCCGGCAGCCCGGAGGAGGACGGCGACCGGTTCCTCGAATTCTGGAACCTGGTGTTCATGCAATATGAGCAGGTGACGAAAGACGAGCGCATCGACCTGCCGCGCCCGTCGATCGATACCGGCATGGGCCTGGAGCGCATGGCTTCGATCCTTCAGGGAGTGGAGAGCGTCTTTGAGACCGACCTGTTCCGGCATTTGATCGATGCGGCATGCTCGGCGCTCGGGCACGGTCACAACCAGGAGAACGCAGCATCCTTCCGCGTGATCGCGGATCATTTGCGCTCGTCATCCTTCTTGGTGGCCGACGGCGTGCTGCCCTCCAATGAAGGCCGCGGCTATGTGCTGCGTCGCATCATGCGTCGCGCCATGCGCCACGCCCAACTGCTCGGCGCCAAGGAGCCGCTGATGTGGAAGCTGGTGCCGGCGCTGGTGCGCGAGATGGGCCAGGCCTATCCGGAACTGGTGCGTGGCGAAGCGCTGATCACCGAGACGCTGAAGCTCGAGGAGACGCGCTTCCGCAAGACGCTGGTCCGCGGTCTCGGCCTGCTTTCGGAGGCGACGGAACAGCTGCACGCCGGCGCCATGCTGGATGGCGAGACGGCTTTCAAACTCTACGACACTTATGGCTTCCCGCTCGACCTGACGCAGGATGCGCTGCGCCAACGCGACATCTCGGTCGATCTTGCCGGCTTCACCGCTGCGATGGAGCGGCAGAAGGCGGAAGCGCGCGCGCATTGGGCGGGGTCGGGCGAAGCGGCGACCGAGACAGTCTGGTTCCCGGTGCGCGAGCAGACCGGCGCCACCGATTTCCTCGGTTACGAGACGGAAGAGGCGGAAGGCCTGATCCAGGCCTTGGTCAAGGATGGCAAGATCGTCGACAGCGCCGGGCAGGGCGACGCGGTTGCCGTCGTCGTCAACCAGACGCCGTTCTATGGCGAATCCGGTGGCCAGATGGGCGATACCGGCATGATGTCCGGCGACGGCTTCTCGATCGAGGTCACCGACACGCAAAAGAAGGCCGACGGGCTCTTCGTGCATTTGGGCAAGGTGACGCGCGGTACGATCAAGACCGGCGCTGCCGTGGAGCTAAAGGTCGATCACGCGCGCCGTTCGAAGCTGCGCGCCAATCACTCCGCGACGCATCTCATCCACGAGGCGCTGCGTGAGGTGCTGGGCACCCATGTCGCGCAGAAGGGTTCGCTGGTCGCGCCTGATCGCCTCCGCTTCGACATCTCGCACAACAAGCCGATCTCGGCCGAGGAGATCGAGGATGTCGAGCGCATGGCCAACGAGATCGTTGTGCAGAACAGTCCGGTGACGACGCGGCTGATGTCGGTGGACGATGCTATTGCCGAGGGCGCGATGGCGCTGTTCGGCGAGAAATACGGCGACGAGGTGCGCGTCGTTTCGATGGGCACCGGCCTGCACGGCGCCAAGGCCAACCGTCCCTATTCGGTCGAGCTCTGCGGCGGCACGCATGTCAGGTCGACCGGCGATATCGGCCTTGTGCGCATCCTGTCGGACAGCGCGGTCGCCGCCGGCGTGCGCCGCATCGAGGCGCTGACCGGCGAGGCGGCGCGCAGGCATCTCGACGAGCAGGACAAGCGCCTGAAGGCAGCCGCGGCGACCTTGAGGATCTCGCCGGCCGACGTTCCGGCGCGTGTCGAGACTTTGCTCGAGGAGCGCAAGAAACTCGAGAAAGAGCTCACCGAGGCGCGCAAGAAACTGGCCCTTGGCGGCGGCGCGGCCGTTGCCGATGCTCCGGCCACCAACGAGACGGTTGCGGGTGTCGGCTTCCTCGGCAAAGCGGTCAGCGGTGTCGCGCCGAAGGACCTGAAGCCGCTTGCGGATGCCGGTAAGAAGACGCTGGGCTCCGGCGTGGTCGTCTTTATCGGCGCCGGCGAGGACAACAAGGCGAGCGTGGTGGTCGGCGTCACCGACGACTTGACCGGCCGCTTCAGCGCTGTCGATCTCGTCCGTGTTGCGTCCGCCGCGCTTGGCGGGCAGGGCGGCGGCGGGCGCCCTGACATGGCGCAAGCCGGCGGCCCCGACGCCTCCAAGGCGGACGACGCCATCGCGGCGGTAAAGGCGGCGCTCGAAGCCGCTTAGTGTTCCTGTGTCAGGAAGGCTTTGCCGCTTTCAGGGCGCGCGCCATTCTGACAGAGTCGCCCCAGGTGGACAGCCAGATGAGGCAATCCGTGGCGACGGCGATCGCCGCGCGCAGGAGGAGAAGCAGCGGGCCTGGTGCCAGCAGATGCTCCTCGGCGTGACGCAGATGGGCCAGCTCTTCCTCGCGGATCGACAGGATGATGGCGTGCAGTCCGGGATCGCGCCCGGCTAGATAGTAGAGCTGGTCGTCAAGATGGCGGTGCACGGTCGCTTCGACAGCGGCGGTGCATGCCCATATGCCTTGTGGGCCGAGCAGGGCAGTGAGAAAGCCCAACAACCAACCACCCCAGCTCCAGAATTGCATGACGCGACATGGACGCGAGTTTCGCACCGGCATGGCGGCACGGAAGGCGGCGCAATGCTGGCGCTCGTGTCCAAGCATCTCCGACAAAGACGGCACGCAATCGCGCCAGAAGTGCCGGGCGACAAAGATTTGCGCTGAATAGATCCTGATCGCTCCAAATTCGCCTGCGTGGTTGACCCGGACTATCCTGGCTATGGTCAGCGCTTCGCGACCGGAAAGCTCATGCATTGGAGAAGCTTGCCCGCCTGACGATGCGATCCCACCAGTCCTGCATGTCTGGAAAGCGGGCAAGCAGCTTTCGCCCTTCGGCGACTTTGAGGAAATAGCCGATAATCGACGCCCCTTCGGCCGCGAAGATGTCGAGAGGGATGAGCTCGTAGTCGACGCCCTTTTCCTCCAGCGCCATTCGCGCGATGCGGACATAGACGCTGTAGTGGGCGCCGTAGAGAAGAGGCTTTGCCACTTCATTCCTCTTTGGCTTGGCTGTCCCGTATCCAGACGCGCAGCGTGCCGGTGGTCTGAAAGCCGCAGGTCAGTGCGTCATCCAGCCCGCCGCCGCGTTCATACCCGACTAGCGCGCGACTTTCAGCAAACGTATTGGCTGCGGCTCGCACAGCGTCTCGATAGGTCGGATTGCCATCCGTGGCAAAGACATTTGACAACCCGATCACGAGCTCGGATCTATTGGCTATGCAGCCGGCGGTGAAGCCGTCGGCCGTCCGTCGGCCAAGGATGGCGATGGCGGGGTCGGCCAGAACTGCAGTCGGAAAGAGACGGCCGCTGGAGCGACCTGCGCCACCCGTCCAGGCAAGTTCCCACATCTCCAAGCTGGCTGCGTCCCGAACGCGTTCCCAACCGGAGGGGGTCGTCGTTGGACGACTTAGGTCCATCCAGATCCAGCTTGCTTCGAAGAGTTGGCTGAACCCGAGCGGTCGGAGATCCAGACGGCAGAACCCATCCTTGACCGAAAAGCTGGCGGCAAGAACAGATCTCAGTCTGGTTATTTCTGCAAGTTGGATCGGTACGTCATCGGCATCCAACGTGGCGGCATTGGGGTAGTAAAGAGGTGCTTGCTCGTCGCTGGACCAGACGGAGCAGCTCCTCCGGTCGCTTAGCCCGTGCACCTTGAAAATAGCCTGGCAGAGGTCGGCATTGTTGCCAGCGCAAAGGCGGACCCTTTCGCTGGCAACAAGGCTCGGCACTTCTTACCCCATCGCCTTCTGCAGGTTCTCGTCGATCTTGTCGAGAAAGCCGGTGGTCGACAGCCAGGGCTGGTCGGGGCCGATCAGCAGCGACAGGTCCTTGGTCATGAAGCCGCCCTCGACGGTCTGGATGCAGACCTTTTCCAGCGTCTCGGCAAAGCGCTTGAGCTCGGCATTGCCGTCGAGCTTGGCGCGGTGGGCCAAGCCACGCGTCCAGGCGAAGATCGAGGCGATCGAGTTGGTCGAGGTTTCCTCGCCCTTCTGATGCTGGCGGTAGTGGCGGGTGACGGTGCCGTGGGCGGCTTCCGCTTCCACGGTCTTGCCGTCCGGCGTCATCAGCACCGAGGTCATCAGGCCGAGCGAGCCGAAGCCTTGCGCCACCGTGTCGGATTGCACGTCGCCGTCATAATTCTTGCAGGCCCAGACATAGCCGCCCGACCATTTCAGGCTGGAAGCGACCATGTCGTCGATCAGGCGGTGCTCGTACCAGAGTTTTCTCGCCTTGAACTCGGCCTCGAATTCCTTCTCGTAGACTTCCTGGAAGATGTCCTTGAAGCGGCCGTCATAGGCTTTGAGAATGGTATTCTTGGTCGAGAGATAGACCGGGAAGTTGCGCAGCAGGCCATAGTTCAGCGAGGCGCGAGCGAATTCGCGGATCGACTCGTCGAGATTGTACATGGCCATGGCGACGCCGGCGCCGGGCGCGTCGAAGACGTCATGCTCGATCACCTTGCCGTCTTCGCCGACGAACTTGATCGTCAGCTTGCCCTTGCCCGGGAAGCGGAAGTCGGTGGCGCGGTATTGGTCGCCGAACGCGTGACGGCCGACGACGATCGGCTTGGTCCAGCCGGGCACCAGGCGCGGCACGTTCTTCATGATGATCGGCTCGCGAAAAATGGTGCCGCCGAGGATGTTGCGGATGGTGCCGTTGGGCGACTTCCACATTTTCTTCAGCTTGAATTCCTCGACGCGCTGCTCGTCGGGCGTGATCGTCGCGCATTTCACGCCGACGCCGTATTTCTTGATTGCGTTGGCCGAGTCGACGGTCACCTGGTCATTGGTGGCGTCCCGGTTCTCGATCCCTAGATCGAAATAGTCCAGCTTGATGTCGAGATAGGGGTGGATCAGCTTGTCCTTGATGAACTGCCAGATGATGCGGGTCATCTCGTCGCCGTCGAGCTCGACGACCGGGTTCGCCACCTTGATCTTCGCCATGGAAAAAATGCCTCGTTGCTGGGGATCTGAACGGCCTTGCCCGTGGCTTCGGCCGGGGTTGGGCAGCGTATATCAAAGCCTTTTTGAGCGCGCAAACCGCGATCAGCCGATCGCAGACCGGTGTCGCGCTTGTGAATGCTTCATTTTCAGGCCCGGATGTGGCAGGGGACGCCGAAACGCCGCAAACCCCATGTACGGAGAGCCATGCCAGCCGCAAACGACACCGCCAAGACCGCCGGACCGGCGATCATCCTTGTCGAGCCGCAGCTCGGCGAGAATATCGGCATGGTCGCGCGCGCCATGGCGAATTTCGGCCTTTCGGAGCTGCGCCTGGTCAATCCGCGCGACGGCTGGCCGAGCGAGAAGGCGCGCGCCGCCGCCAGCCGCGCCGACCACGTCATCGATGCGACAACGGTGTTCGACGACCTTGCCTCGGCAGTGGCCGACCTCAACTTCGTCTTCGCCACCACCGCCCGCGAGCGTGACGGCTTCAAGCCGGTGCGCGGTCCGGTGGATGCGGGCAGGGCGCTCCGGGCCCGCGAGCAGGCGGGGCTGAGCACCGGAATTCTGTTCGGCCGTGAACGTTTTGGCCTCTACAATGAAGAGGTTGGTCTGGCTGACGAGATCGTCACCTTTCCCGTCGATCCTGGCTTCTCATCGCTCAACATCGCGCAGGCCGTGCTTTTGATGTCCTATGAATGGATGAAATCCGGCCTTGCCGAAGAGACCGCGACCAACTTCGCCGGACCGGAGCTCGTTCCGGCGACCAAGGAACAGCTGCACAGCCTGTTCACCTATCTCGAAGGCGCTCTCGAGGCGCGCGGCTATTTCCGCCCGGAAGAGAAGAGGCCTAAGATGGTCGACAATCTGCGCGCCGTGCTGACGCGGGCGGGATTCGCTGAGCCCGAGTTGAAGGTGCTGCGCGGCATCATCTCGTCGCTCCACAGGTTTTCGCCGGCAATGCCGCGCGGCGACGGCTCACCGGGGGATGATCCGAGGCGGGCGCCGGCTACGTGCAGGCGAACAACGGACAAAGAAAGTTAAAATCCGTAAGCTCCGAACCTTCAAGGTAACCGAATATTATGCGGTTTGGTTCATCGTTCTCGAAACGATGGGGCAGCAGATGTTTACGTCCAATATTGGCCGTCTGCATTTCTTCTTCTATTCGCTAGGTCTGTTCATAGCGGAAGCGGTAACGATCGTGCTCTGCATTGCCGCAACGACCGGCTTCGCGGGATTGATCAATTCGATGCCGGGTCCGTCGCGGCAAAGCCTGGCCGGCGCCGCGCTTGTTGTGTCGCTCGTCTTCGTCGCGCTGCGCGGCAACATCGCATGGCGCCGCAGCCGCGATGCCGATGGTTCAGGCTGGATCCTCTGGTCCTATATCGCCTTTTCCGGCATCTATGGATTGCTGCAGGCCGGAACGCTTCTGGTCATCGATTTCGGCAATCCTGAGAGCGCGCCCGGTGGCCTGAACCTGCTCGGCCTTGCCATATTCGGCCTCTGGTGCACGATCCTGTGGGCAAAGCCTGTGGCCGGCAGCAACATCGATGAGCTGACCGAGGTTTTCGACTTTGAAGGCTCGTTGCCGGCGGAGGCGCGCCCCGCGAGGGCGACAGCGAGCGTCGCTCCAGCTGCGCCACGGACTGCTGCGCAACCCGCGCGTCCGGCGCCGGCGCCGGCGCCGCAGCCGTTTGGCCGGGCGCGACCCGCCGGCTTCGGCAAGCGGGGGCTCTGAGTTGCGCAAAAGCTGCTGGCATCTGCCACTTCAAGACCATGATCGTTCAGGATAGAAGCGCGGTTGGCCAAATCTCGGGTCAGCTTCTTCCTGTAGTCGGATGACAATGAACGATCGATCAAACCAGCGTCCGATCCTGATGTTCGATTCCGGTGTCGGCGGACTGACGGTGCTGCGCGAGGCGCGCGTCCTGATGCCGGATCGGCGCTTCGTCTATGTCGCCGACGACGCGGCTTTTCCTTACGGCGCATGGGAAGAGCCGGCGCTCAAGGAGCACATACTCGCCCTGTTCGGCAAATTGCTCGACCGTCTGCAGCCGGCGATCTCAGTGATCGCCTGCAACACCGCCTCGACCCTGGTGATCGATGCGCTGCGCGAAAAATTTCCCGGTCATCTTTTTGTCGGAACGGTGCCCGCGATCAAGCCGGCGGCCGAGCGCACGCGGTCCGGCCTGGTTTCGGTGCTGGCGACCCCGGGCACGGTGAAGCGCCAGTACACGCGTGACCTGATCAGCAAATGGGCGCAGAAATGCCATGTCCGGCTCGTCGGCAGCGACAGGCTTGCCGCATTGGCCGAGATCTATATGCGCGAAGGTTTTGTCGACGAGGAAGCCGTGCGCGCCGAGATCGCGCCCTGCTTCATCGAGCACGACGGGCAGCGCACCGACATCGTCGTGCTCGCCTGCACCCATTATCCGTTCCTGGCCAACCGCATGCGCAAGACCGCTCCCTGGCCGGTCGACTGGATCGATCCGGCGGAAGCCATTGCCCGGCGCGCCATGTCGCTGCTGCAGCCTATCGGCGAACCGTCGGGCGAGACCGAGCCCGATATCGCCCTCTTCACCTCTGGTAAGGTGGATTTCGCCACGCGCAGGCTCATCCAGGGCTTTGGGCTGACCTCGCGCTAGCTGGAACTGCGATAGCGCCGCAGCGTTTCTCTTCCACCACCGCACAGGGAGAAATCGCATGCCAGCCAAATCGCAAGCCCAACAGAAGGCAGCCGGCGCAGCCCTTTCGGCCAAGCGCGGCGAGACCAAGAAAACCGAGCTTAAGGGTGCTTCGCGCGAGATGTACGAGTCCATGAGCGAGAAGCAACTCGAGGAGTTCGCCGAGACCAAACGCAAGGGACTGCCTAGCAAGAAGTCCTGACTTTGTGGCTGCCTGGCTCTCAAGTTGGTGCCTGGATAGAAACCCGCGGCATGCCACGACGTGGCGGATCTCGGCCATGCCAATGCCTGCCATCGCCGGCTCCGGCGTCATGACGGCAGAATGGTTGAGCCGGTGCGTCGCCGACACGAGCTTGACACCGGTTAAATCTCTGTTTAACAGGGCCACCAACACCGGGCGGCGACGTCCGGTGGTTTCTTTTGCATGGGCAAGACCTCACCGGAAGCCACTCTGTCGGCGGTCTTGTTCGAACTGACGTGTCCCGTGGGTTTTCCGTCGCGTTGCGTGGGAAACCCTGTCAGGCCTCGAAAACGGAGGCCAGAGGAGGGCGCGTTTCCTTCACCCGGAGCCAAGGGGTTCCGGGTATATCGTTTTGAAAGGGAATGCGATGAGCAAGCGCGAATCCGCGAAATACAAGATCGACCGCCGTCTCGGCGAAAATATCTGGGGCCGTCCGAAGTCCCCGGTCAACAAGCGCGAATACGGTCCCGGCCAGCATGGCCAGCGCCGCAAGGGCAAGCTTTCCGACTTCGGCCTGCAGTTGCGCGCCAAGCAGAAGCTCAAGGGCCACTATGGCGATGTTTCGGAAAAGCAGTTCCGTAAGGTCTATGAGGAGGCCAACCGCCGCAAGGGCGACACCTCCGAGAACCTGATCGGCCTGCTCGAGTCGCGTCTCGACGCGATCGTCTATCGCGCCAAGTTCGTGCCGACCATCTTCGCGGCCCGCCAGTTCGTCAACCACGGCCACGTCAACGTCAACGGCAAGCGCACCAATATCGGTTCGTACCGCTGCAAGCCGGGCGACGTCATCGAGGTGCGCGAGAAGTCGAAGCAGCTCGTCATCGTGCTGGAATCGGTAGGCTTGGCCGAGCGTGACGTGCCGGACTATATCGAGGCCGACCACAACAAGATGACCGCGACCTACAACCGCGTTCCCGGCCTGGCGGATGTTCCGTTCGCCGTCCAGATGGAACCGAACCTGGTCGTCGAATTCTATTCGCGCTGATCCGACCAATCGGCGACACCCATCCAAGGCCGCCCTCGAGGCGGCCTTTTCTTTGTTTGTCGCGTCGGCCACGGCGGCAATTCCACCCTGGTCATTTTTTTAGCCGCAATTCCGCGACGGCTAGTGATTCCACTTGGCTGCAAAATGCTCTAAGCGAAGCGGCAACAGAACCGTGGGCACCTGCGCCATGAATATGCTGCCAAAGGTCAAATCGCTTGAGCCGATCGCCGACGAGCCGGAAGGCGGATTCCATCCGCTGTTCCGCGACGTGCCATCCTCGGTCGAGTTCAACAAGCTGCGCAAGCGGCTGCTGCGGCTCACGCGCCAGGCGATCGAAGACTTCGCCATGGTCAAGCCCGGCGAGCGCTGGCTGGTGGCGCTCTCCGGCGGCAAGGATTCTTATGGCCTGCTTGCCTTGCTGCTCGATCTCAAATGGCGCGGGCTGCTGCCGGTCGATCTGCTTGCCTGCAATCTCGACCAAGGTCAGCCGAATTTCCCGAAGCACATCCTGCCGGACTACCTCGGCGCCAACGGCATTGCGCATCGCATCGAGTACCAGGACACCTATTCGGTGGTCACCGACAAGCTGCCCGAGGGCAGCACCTATTGCTCGCTCTGCTCGCGGCTGAGGCGCGGCCACCTCTATCGCATCGCGCGCGAGGAGGGTTGCACCGCGCTTGTGCTCGGCCACCACCGGGAGGACATCCTCGAAACCTTTTTCATGAACCTCTTCCATGGCGGGCGTCTCGCCGCCATGCCGCCGAAGCTTCTCAATGACGAGGGCGACGTCATGGTTCTGCGCCCGCTCGCCTATTGCGCCGAGGCAGATCTCGAGAAATTCGCCAATGCACTGAAGTTCCCAATCATCCCGTGCGATCTCTGCGGCAGCCAGGAAGGGCTGCAGCGCAACGCCATGAAGGCGATGCTCGACGATATCGAGAAGCACATGCCTGGCCGCAAGGACACGATGATCCGCGCGATGACCAATGTGCGACCCTCGCATCTGCTCGACCGAAAACTGTTCGACTTCGCCGCGCTCGATGCGCGCCTTACCATGGGAAAAGACATTTCCGATGACGTTTGACATGCAAGCGATCGACTGGCTGGCCGAGCTTCTAGCTGACGCAGCCAGGGCCGAAATCATGCCGCGCTTTCGCCGGTTGGGCGAGGGCGATATTCGCCAGAAGACGTCCGCCGCCGATCTGGTTACGGAGGCGGACGTCAACGCCGAAAGGCTGATCACTGCCAGGCTGCGCGAGCGTTACCCTACAGCGATGATCGTCGGCGAGGAGACCTGCTCCGACAATCCGGCCTTGCTCAAAGGGCTCGGCGATGCCGCGCTGGCCTTCGTCATCGATCCGGTCGACGGCACCTTCAACTTCGCCTCCGGCGTGCCGCTGTTCGGCGTCATGCTCGGCGTCGTGGTCAACGGCGAGACGGTTGCCGGCATCATCCACGACCCGATCGGGAAGGACTGGCTGATCGGCGCCAGGGGGGCGGGCAGCCATATCCGCCACGCACGTGGCGCGCTGGAGAGGGTGCGGGTCGCCGAGCCGGTGCCGATCTCCGAGATGACCGGCGCGATCTCGTGGCAGTATCTGAAGGAACCGGAGCGCTCGCGGCTCGCTCGCAACCACACAAAGGCACTGTCGCAGTTCGGCTATCGTTGCGCCGCGCACGAATACCGGCTGCTGGCGAGCGGCCATGCGCATTTCGTCGTCTACAACAAGCTGATGCCGTGGGACCATCTGGCCGGCGTGCTGATCCATCAGGAAGCCGGTGGTTATGCGGCGCGGATCGACGGCGATGCCTATCTGCCGTCGCATGTCGACGGCGGGTTGTTGGTTGCGCCAGACAAGGATAGCTGGAACGAACTGCGGCGCGAGCTCTGGGCGGAATAGGATCGATTGCGCCAGCGAGGGCCAGCCGGTCGGCTGGAAGATGTCGACCTACAACCTCACGCAAATCCGGAGATGTAAATGAGCACCCGGTCCGCGATGGTCGCTCTGGCTCTCGCCATCGCCGTGACGATCACGGGTGCTGACGAAGCAGCGGCACGGGAGCGCGCCTGCGGCAGTCGCGATCCCGTAAACTCCATAGCGGAAATGTCGGCTGCCATTTACGCCTGCTGGCGGCCGCCTCGCGGAACTGCCGGTCTGTCCTTGACCCTTCGGTTCTCGCTCCGCCGAGACGGAACGCTCATTGGCAAGCCGCGCGCGACCTTCTCCGCACTCGGATCGAACGACGCATTGAACAGAGCCTTCGTTGCCTCGATCCTCGAGGCTCTCGATAAGGCCCTGCCGTTACCCTTTACCGAGAGCATGGGCGAGGCGATCGCAGGGCGCATACTTTCGCCTCGCTTCACGGCTGCGCTTGAACGAAAATCCTGACCGCCTGCCGTGGGCGAGGTCTCACACCGGCGGATTGTGGGGCTGGAACAGCCTTCCGCGCTCCGCGATCAGGATCATCAGCAGGGCAGCGAGGGAAACGCTGCAGAAGCCGGCGGCCAATGGCGTGACCGTGCCGTTATAGGCCTGGCCTATCAGCGTGCCGAGCAGGCCGCCAAGAAAGGTCTGCATGAAGCCGAGGATGGAGGACGCCGTGCCGGCAAGCTCGCCGAGCGGCTCCATCGCAAGCGCGTTGAAATTCGCGCCGAGACAGCCGAACGGAACCATCGCGCCGGCAAAGAAGGCGATGAACAGCCAGAGCGGCATCTCGATCTCCAGCGAGACGACGAGCCAGACAAGGCTGATGGCGAGGAAGAGCAGCAGCGCGCTCTGCGACAGGCGGCGCATGCCGACCTTGCCGACGAGCCGCGCGTTGAGGAAGTTCGAGAAGGCGAGCACGCCCGCGACGCCGGCGAAGATCAGCGGAAACAGCTCGCCGACATGGAAGACTTCGAGATAGATCTGCTGCGCGGAATTGATGAAGCCGAACATGGCGCCGAAGATGAAGGTGCTGGCAAAGGCATAGCAAAGCGCGATGCGGTTGGTGAGCACGATGCGGAAGCCGCCGACGACGGCGTTGACGGTTAAGGGCCGCCGGTATTCCGGACGCAGCGTCTCCGGCAAGCGCAACAGCGACCATGCCGACACGATGAGCGCGCCGACGGCCATGGTGACGAAGATCCAGTGCCAAGTGGCGAAGAGCATGATGAACTGGCCGATGCCGGGCGCGACGACCGGTATCGCCATGAACACCATGAAGATCAGCGACATGACCTCGGCCATGCGGCGGCCCTCGAAGGTGTCGCGCACGATGGAGACGGCGATGACGCGGGTGGCCGCCGCGCCGATGCCTTGCACGACACGGCAGGCGAGAAGGGTGGCAAAGGTCGGAGCAACAGCAGCGGCGGCTACCGCCGCCACGTAGATGATCAGGCCGGCGACCAGCGGCGCACGGCGGCCGAAACGATCGGAAACCGGACCGAAGAAGAGCTGACCGGTGCCGAAGCCAAGGATGTAGGCTGTGATCACATACTGGCGGTGGTTTTCATTCTCGACGCCGAGCGAGGCGCCGATCTGCTGCAGTGCCGGCAGCATGATGTCGATGGCGAGCGAATTGAGCGCCATCAGCGCCGCGCAGAGCGCAATGAATTCCCAGCGCGGAATGGGCAAGCTTTTTGCCGACTGCTGCGCTAGTGCCTGATTGTCCACGGCAAAATCCGATCAATCAAACGAACATGCGCCGGTCGACCGGCGCATCAATTCGTCTCGTTCTCGAGTTCGAAACCCAAAGTGCCGGGGTGGGGCGGCCCCGGATGTCACCGCGCGGCCGGCTGGGCCGGCCAGCGTGAGCTCAATCAGGCGGCGCCTTTGACGCTGACGCCTTTTTCGACCAGGAAATCCTGCAGCTCGCCGGCCTGGAACATCTCGCGCACGATGTCGCAACCGCCGACGAACTCGCCCTTGACGTAGAGCTGCGGAATGGTCGGCCAGTTGGAATAGTCCTTGATGCCCTGGCGCAGCTCGGCCGAGGTCAGCACGTTCACGCCTTTGTAGTCGACCCCGACATAGTCAAGGATCTGCACCACCTGGCCGGAGAACCCGCACTGCGGGAAGCCGGGGGTGCCCTTCATGAAGAGCACGACGTCGTTGCTCTTCACTTCGCTGTCGATGTAGTCGTTGATGCCGCTCATGGGGAATCCTTTCACGCCTGTGGGAGTCAGGCTCGAAGCATGTCCATCAAATAAACCCATAGGTTGGCTGAAACAAGACGTTAGCCGCGACGCACCCGAAATGGCGCAAAGCTTTGGTCCGCCATTGGGCCAAATCCGCCAGCCGGAACTCTTCCCACAGGCGGGCCGGCAGGCCGGTTCTCTTGTCCCGGTGCCGCTGACGGTTTCCCAGGTGCGCACGCGCCAGAATTATAGCTATAGCTAAATCTTGAAGCATGCGCTATCCTTGCCAGTGCCTTGGAGGAACGCGGATATGCGCGAAACGAAATCGCTGCTGGAACAAAAGCTCGATCGAAGGCTGCTTCTGGCCGGTGGCCTGGCGGCCGGCGGCACGGCGGTGATGGCGACCGCGGCGCGCGGGCAGACCGACCACGCCGGTCACGGAACGCCAGGGGCGGCCGAACCGCAGCCGGCGCACCTGTCCGCGCATGGGGCGATGATCACCGTCGGCGAGGTCGAGGATAGCCGCAACGGATTCGATCCAGTGAAGCTGCTGAGCGACTGGGAGACCGGGACGGTGTCGACGCTGCCGGACGGGCGGACACTGCGCAGCTTCGAGGTCACGGCCGAGGACAAGGAGATCGAGATCGCGCCCGGCATCCTGTTCCCCGCGTGGACCTACAATGGCCGTGTGCCGGGGCCGACGCTGCGGGCCACCGAAGGCGATCGCCTGAAGATCCTCTTCCGCAACAACGGCTCGCATCCGCATTCCATGCATTTCCACGGCATTCACGCAGCACGGATGGACGGCGTTCCCGGCGCCGGTTTGATCGGGCCGGGCGAGGAGTTCGTCTACGAGTTCGATGCCAGGCCGTTCGGCTGCCACCTTTATCATTGCCATGCGCTGCCGCTGAAGCGGCACATCCAGAAAGGTATGTACGGCGCGTTCATCATCGATCCCGATCCCGCCCGACATCCGGAGCACGAGGCAGTCGCCCGTTCGCGCCTGCTCGGCACGCCCGAGAATGCCGGCTGGCAGGAATTCGTGATGGTGATGAACGCCTTCGACACCAATTTCGACAACGAGAACGAGGTCTATGCCGTCAACACCGTCGCCCATGCCTACGCGAAGAAGCCGATACGGGTGCTGAAGGACAAGCCTGTCCGGATCTACCTCGTCAACGTGGTCGAGTTCGACCCGATCAACTCCTTCCATCTGCATGCCAATTTCTTCGACTACTACAATCAGGGCACGACGCTGACGCCGACACTCAGGACCGTCGATCTGATCACCCAGTGCCAGGCCGAGCGCGGTATCCTCGAGTTCCATTTCAGGGAGCACGAGCCAGGCCTCTACATGTTCCATCCCCACCAGTCGGAGTTTACGGAACTCGGCTGGTCGGGCATGTTCGACGTCGTGGAGGCCTTGTCGTGACCGATGTCAGTCGCACCTCCCGGGATACACAGGCCGGTCGGCCGCGCTGGCTCTCTCTGCTATGGATCGTACTGCCGTTTGCCGTGCTCGGGCTCGCGGTTGCGTGGATGGTCTCTTCCGACCCGTTGGCGAGCTTTCGCAACGGCGCGCCGCCGGTCGAGAACCTGACCTTCGAGCGGACGATTATCGGAAACGACGGCATTCGAATCCTCGTGCGGGCGGGCGGGTCGGAACCGATGACGATCGCCCAGGTCCAGGTCGACGACGCTTACTGGCAGTTCACGCAGGATCCGCCGGGCCCGATCGCGCGCGGCGCAACGGCATGGATCAGCCTGCCATACCCCTGGGTGCTGGGGGAGGCGCATGCGATCAATGTCGTAACCAGTACCGGGACAACATTCGGGCACGATATCGCCGTCGCCGTACCCACACCGACGCGCAGTTCACCTAGCTTTGCCGCGCAAGCGGTGCTCGGCGGCTTTGTCGGCATCCTGCCCGTGGCGATCGGCCTGATGTTCTATCCGGCACTACGCGGGGTCGGGCGGAACGGCATGGACTTTCTCCTGTCGATGACCGTCGGTCTGCTCGCCTTCCTTTTCGTCGACACGCTCGAGGACGCGTTCGAACTGGCCGGCGAAGCAGCCGCCCTGTTCCAGGGGTCGACCATGATCGTACTCGCAGCCACCGCCAGTTTCCTTCTGCTCATGGCGGCAGGCCGGCGCAGCGGGACACCGACCGGGCTGGCGCTTGCCACCTTCATCGCACTCGGCATCGGCCTGCACAATCTCGGCGAGGGGCTGGCGATCGGCGCCGCCTTCGTCTCGGGCGCAGCCGGGCTCGGCACGTTCCTGGTGCTTGGCTTCACCTTGCACAACATCACCGAAGGCATCGCCATCGCCGCCCCGATCCTGAAGCAGCGACCGCCGCTCAGGACCTTCGCCATGTTGACGCTGCTCGCGGGAGGTCCGGCCGTCGTCGGCCTATGGATCGGCAGCCTCGCCTATGCGCCACAATGGTCGGCGCTGGCGCTGGCGATCGGCGCCGGAGCGATCCTGCAAGTGATCGTCGAGATGGTTTCCCTGCAGCTTCGCCAGCGCCCCGATGGCTCGCGCGCCTTGCTCGCACCGGCTGCGATGGCCGGGCTGACAGCCGGGGTCGGCTTCATGTACCTCACGGCGATGCTGGTAAAGATCTGAACAACCGCGGCGTCAACACTCAGTCCGGAACGCTGGTCTGCAGGGCGAGCGCATGCAGCACGCCGCCCATATTGCCTTTCAGCGCGTCATAGACCATCTGGTGCTGCTGGACGCGGCTTTTGCCGCGGAAGCTCTCGGCCACCACTTCGGCAGCGTAGTGGTCGCCGTCACCAGCCAGATCGCGAATCGTCACCTTGGCGTCCGGAATGCCTTCCTTGATCAGCCGTTCGATGTCGTGCGCATCCATTGCCATGGCAGAAATCCTGTTTTCGAGCGGGCGCAGCCCGTGCGATGAGAGTCGGGGATAAGCGTAGAGCCTTTCCGGTCCGGATTGAAGCCGTTCCATCCGTGACCGAGGCTTCACGGGATATTCCGACCCGGCTGAGCCGCGTCGCCGGCGGACACATCCTCGCGCGTCGAGTAGGTGCGACCGAGGCTGAAGGTCAGCACGTAGAGCGGCACGTTTATCGCGATGCCGACCATCGGCAAGTAGCTCGTCCACTGCCAGACCGGGGAGAAAAACGGCCGGCCGTAGCCATCGCACATAAGCGAAGAACCATACGCCCAAAGCGCTCCGATGGCGGTTGCAATGGCGAAGAGCTTGACGCAAGTGACGATATGCCTTGCCAGGGCCGGCTCCGGCAAAAGGCGCTGCCACAGCACCAGGCACAAAACAGGAATGGCGTAGACGAGGTCCTGAGCGGCCAGCAACGGAATTGCGCCGTTCGCCGCAGCAAGGAACTCGGCTCGCGTTTCGAGCCTTGGACAGACCTCGCTCGAGGTCGTCGACAGCAGCAGAAAGACGAACGGGCCGAGGAACCAGAAAAAGAACAGCGACGGCCAGAAAACCGCTGCAAGCAGCGCCCGGACCGCCAGCCTGGTCAAATGGCCTGATCCATGAAGCGCGGGAACCAGCCCTCATGGGCGGCGGTCAATTCGCTGACCGGAACGGCACGCGCCTCGCCGAGCTTCAGCGTGTCGCCACCGGTCGTGCCGATCCACGGCGCGAAGATGCCGAGCTTGCCCTGCTCCGCGCGGATCCTGTCCCATTCGCCGCTTTGCGGGTCGATCGACAAGGTCAGGAGATAACGTCCTTGATCCTCGCCGAACCAGACCGGGATCGGATCGGTGCCGGTGAGGCCGGGAATGGTGGCGCCGATGCCGGATGCCATCGCCATTTCGGCCAGCGCCACGGCAAGGCCGCCGTCGGAGACATCGTGCGCGGCAGTCACGATGCCGGAAGCGATCAGCGCGCGCACATGGTCGCCAACGCGCTTTTCATGTTCGAGGTCGACGGGCGGCGGCGAACCGTCGGCGCGGCCGTGGATGTCGCGCATATAGACGGACTGGCCGAGATGGCTGCCCCATGTCGGCGGCGCGCCGACCAGCACGATCATCTGGCCCTCGGCGGCAAAGCCGACGCGGGCCATCTTCGACCAATCGGCGATCAGCCCGACGCCGCCGATGGTCGGCGTCGGCAGGATGCCGCGGCCATTGGTTTCGTTGTAGAGCGAGACATTGCCGGAGACGATCGGGAAGCCGAGCGCGCGACAGGCGTCGCCGATACCCTTAACCGCTCCGACAAACTGGCCCATGATCTCCGGCCGCTCCGGATTGCCGAAATTAAGATTGTCGGTGGCGGCAAGCGGCAGGGCGCCCGTTGCCGTCAGGTTGCGCCAGCATTCGGCGACGGCCTGCTTGCCGCCCTCATACGGGTCGGCCTCGCAATAGCGCGGCGTGACGTCGGAAGAGAAGGCGAGCGCCTTGGTTGGATGGCCTTCGACGCGCACCACGCCGGCATCGCCGCCTGGGAGCTGCAGCGAATTGCCCTGGATCAGCGTGTCATACTGCTCCCACACCCAGCGGCGCGAAGAGAGGTCCGGTCCGCCCAGCATCTTGAGCAACGCGTCGGCGACGTCGGCCTTGGGCGCGTCGTTCGCTGCAAGCGGCGCCGGCTTCTTCGTTTCGACCCAGGGGCGGTCATATTCCGGCGCCTGGTCGCCCAGTTCCTTGATCGGCAGGTTGGCGACCTCGTCGCCATGGTGCAGCACGCGGAAGCGCAGGTCGTTGGTGGTCGTCCCGACGATGGCGAAGTCGAGGCCCCATTTGCGGAAGATCGCCTCGGCTTCCTCCTCTTTTTCGGGGCGCAGCACCATCAACATGCGCTCCTGGCTTTCCGACAGCATCATCTCGTAGGCGCTCATGCGCTCCTCGCGCACCGGCACCTTGTCGAGATCGAGCTCGATGCCGAGATCGCCCTTGGCGCCCATCTCGACCGCCGAGCAGGTGAGCCCGGCCGCACCCATGTCCTGGATGGCGATGACCGCGCCCAACGCCATCAGCTCGAGGCAGGCCTCCAGCAGGCACTTTTCGGTGAAAGGGTCGCCAACCTGTACGGTCGGCCGCTTCTCCTCGATCTTGTCGTCGAACTCGGCCGACGCCATGGTGGCGCCGCCGACACCGTCGCGCCCGGTCTTGGCGCCGAGATAGACGACCGGCAGGCCGACGCCCTTGGCCTGCGACAAGAAGATGGCGTTGGTTTTGGCGAGGCCGGCCGCGAAGGCGTTGACCAAGATGTTGCCGTTGTAGCGGGCGTCGAAATTGACCTCGCCGCCGACGGTCGGCACGCCGAAGGAGTTGCCGTAGCCGCCGACACCGGAAACGACTCCAGCAACCAGGTGCCGGGTCTTGGGATGGTCAGGCGCGCCGAAGCGCAACGCGTTCATCGCCGCAACCGGTCGCGCGCCCATGGTGAAGACATCGCGCAGGATGCCGCCGACGCCGGTCGCGGCTCCCTGATAGGGCTCGATATAGGAGGGGTGGTTGTGGCTCTCCATCTTGAAGACGACGCAGTCGCCGTCGCCGATGTCGACCACGCCGGCATTCTCGCCGGGCCCCTGGATAACCTGCGGGCCGCTGGTGGGCAGCGTGCGCAGCCATTTCTTGGAAGACTTGTAGGAGCAGTGCTCGTTCCACATCGCCGAGAAGATGCCGAGCTCGGTGAAGCTCGGCTCGCGGCCAACCAGATCGAGGATGCGCTGGTATTCGTCGGGCTTCAGCCCATGCGCGGCGACGAGCTCGGGGGTGATCGGCACGGAATTGGATATGGTCATGAGCGGCGATTGGTATCCGTGGGAGAGGGGGCTTTTCTGAGTCTTCTCTTATCGCAAGCTTTCGCGCGATACACCCCCAAAGCACGACGAAAACGCCGGAAAACCGCTGCGCCGGCACCGGCCGGTAGCGCGAGGCGCTTAGGAAAGGGCAGGTCAGGAAAAACTGTCGTAGCCGGCGCGGCCCTCGTCGAGCAGGCGGCGGATGACCGCGACGCCACCGGCGACATCCTTGCTTTGCCCGGGTTGCGAAACACCGAAGCGGACGCCGTGGAAGACTTGCTCGGAACGACCGGCCTTGAACTCGTCCTCGTCGTCGATGAGCACGCCCTGCGCCAGGCAGGCATTCTTGAAGGTACCCGAGAGCCAAGGATCCGGCAAGGTGAGCCAGACGAAGGGCACATTGTCCCGCGCCTTGAAATCAAAGCCAACCAGCGTCTCGCGCACGACGTGGAGACGAGCTTGGATCTCGGCAATGCAGCGTCTGCGGATATCGCTGGCCTGGCCGGACATCACCAGCCTTGTTCCGACCTCCGCCAGCAGAAAAGGCAGCCCGCCGGTCATCATCTTGTGCGCCACGCGGATGCGGTGGCGGTAGGCGGGCGGGCAGGACAGCCAGCCGCCGCGCACGCCGGCGGCGACTGACTTCGACAGGCCGCCGGCGACGATCGTGCGCTCAGGGGCGTATTCGGCGAGCAGTGGCGTCGGATCGTCGGTCAATTCGCCATAGAGATCATCCTCGATCAGGACGACATTGTATTCGCGCGCTATGCGCGCGATCGCCTGGCGCCGCTCCGCCGACAGCGTCACCAGCGTCGGGTTCTTCGCCGTCGGCATCACGAACATCATCTTCGGGTGTTTCTGCGCGCAGACGCGTTCGAAATCGTCGGGATCGAGACCTTCATCGTCCGCCGAGACCAGCGCGGTACGGCGCCCGATCAGACCGGCGCTGCGCGAGATCTGCGAATAGGTGAGATGCTCGAAGACGATCGTGTCGCCAGGCGTGGTGAGCGCCGCGATCGCCGCCATCACCGCCGCATGGGTGCCAAGCGTCGGCACGATCGAATCGGGCGAGGGGTGGAAGGAATTGCGCTTGAGCCAAAGACCGCCGGCCTCGAACCAGCGCTCCGGGAAATCCCTGGTATAGCTTGAAATGTCGTGAGGGTGCTCCTCCGCCGTCCGCGCCAGCAGTTCGGCAATCAATGCGCCTTGTCCGACATCGGGGGCGGCGGTGCTGTCGAAGCGCAGCTTGCCGCTGGGCGCGTCGATGAGCCGCGTTCCGAGCGTGGCGGGCTGCAGCTCGGGCTTGGGGCTCTCCGCGCGTTGCGCGAGCACATAGGTGCCGCGCCCGACCTCCCCACTCACCAGCCCGCGCTCGCGCAGCAACTGATAGGCCCGGCCGACCGTGCCGACCGTGGTGCCAATGTCGTAGGCGAGGTCGCGCTGCGGCGGCAGTTTTGAACCCGCATCGATGACGCCCTTGTCGATATCTGACTCAATGCTGTCAGCAAGGCGCTGATAGAGAGGGCCGGAACCGGAAGCGAGGTCTGGGAGCCAATTTGTCATGGTGACAATTTTTAATATTGCATCGCGAGACGAGTCAATCGATATGAAAACGCGGGTGACTAGAGTACAATTGATAAAATTGGTTGATCTCAAGATGAATACAATTGATACATTCCATGACAGCGTCGAATTGCACGGTCGCCCGTCGGGGCGCCGCGGGTTCGTTGACCGCGTCGTATTCGTGCTTCGTGCCATCGCCAGGCAAATCGACCGGATGCTGGAACGCCGTCGCGGACGCCTTGCGCTCTTGGAGATGACCGACGAGCAGCTCAAGGACATCGGCATTTCGCGCTGCGACGCCCATCGCGAAGGTATCAGGCCGTTTTGGGACTAAGCCCGTCGCGACCGCCCTTAGTTGTTGCGATGCATGTCATTCTCCCAAAACACTGCGCGGTTTGGGCATACATCGACCGCGAACAGAGCTTCGACGGTATGTTGATTGACGAGCGCGAAAACCGACCGTCAATCTTGCATTTGCAGGAATTGGCCTACGGCCGAATCACGCGGCGGCGGCGCAAGATGGATTGCCGGCCTGCCAGCGCGCGATGTCGGAGCCTATGCGCGCGCCCAGCGGTTCGGCCATCAACGGCCCGAACACGTCCACTTTGCGGGAATTGCCTTGTGCTTGCACGACCAGCAGCGGCTTGCCGCCATAGTGCTTGGCGGGCACCAGCAGGAAGCGCGGCGTGCCGCTGTAGGAGTTGAGCTCGTTGGCCATCTGATAGGGCTTGAAGGCCGGGTCCTTGCTGGCGATCCAGCACTTGTGAGCGGCGATGGCGACCTGCTCCATGGCAAGCAGGGAAGCGCTCTTGCCAGAGGGGGGCGGCGTGGTCTTCGAGCCGGACTGGCAAGAGGCGAGCGCAAATCCGGCGGCGGCCAGGAGAGCAAGGCGAGTAATCGTCAGTCTCATGGTCAGGCCGCCCCGTTGGTCTGAAAGAATGGTCAGAAGGAATCTTCTGAAAGGATCAAGCGGCGATGCCAAGCGCGCCTTCGAACAGCGCCCGGCCGTCGCTGCCGCCGTGTGCCGCCTCGATCAGGTTCTCCGGGTGCGGCATCAGACCGAGCACATTGCCCTTCTCGCTGACGATGCCGGCGATGTCGTTGATCGAGCCGTTGGGATTGGTGCCTTCGGCATAGCGGAACACCACCTGGCCTTCGCCTTCGAGGCGCGCCAGCGTTTCGGCGTCGGCGAAATAGTTGCCGTCGTGATGCGCGACCGGTGAGCGGATGATCTGGCCGGGCTGATAGCCGCGGGTGAACATCGTGTTCGCGTTGGCGATCTCGAGCTTCACGTGCCGGCAGACGAATTTCAGCGAGGCGTTGCGCATCAGGGCGCCGGGCAGCAGCCCCGCCTCGACCAGGATCTGGAAGCCGTTGCAGACGCCGATCACCATCACGCCCTTGGCCGCCTTTTCGGCCACTGCCCGCATCACCGGCATGCGCGCGGCGATCGCCCCGCAGCGCAGGTAGTCGCCGAAGGAGAAGCCGCCGGGAATGGCGATCAGGTCGACGTCCGGGATTTCGGTGTCGGTTTGCCAGACGGTCGCCGGCGCCTGACCGGAAATCTTGGTCAGAGCCGCGATCATGTCGCGGTCACGGTTGAGCCCAGGCAGGAGGACGACGGCTGATTTCATTTGGGTCGTAGGGCCTCTGGTCTTCGGCGAGTTCGCTGGTGATGCACGCGCTTCAGGAGCCTGTACATCAAATCGCTGGTGGCTTCAGGCATAACCTCTGCGCTGCAACCTCAGGTAATAGCCACACTATAATTCTCAATCACCGTGTTCGCCAGAAGCTTGTCGCACATGGCCTTGAGGTCGGCTTCGGCCTTGGCTTTGTCGGTTCCGGTGAGCTCGATGTCGAAGACCTTGCCCTGCCGCACCTGGCCGACGCCGTCGAAGCCCAGTCCTGAGAGGGCGTGCTCGATCGCCTTGCCCTGCGGGTCGAGAACTCCGTTCTTGAGGGTGACGGTGACGCGGGCTTTCATCGATACTCCTGAGTGATCGGTAGTGCGGAGGGCGGGCACGCCGTTTCCGGCAGGCCCGCGCTGGCAGTCAGTGCTTCGTGCTCTTCGAGGGCTCGGAAGAGGCAACGAGCACCGGGCCTGTCGGGCGCGGCGGCTCGTTCTCGTTCATGATGCCGAGGCGGCGGGCAACTTCCTGGTAGGCCTCGACCAGGCCGCCCATGTCGCGGCGAAAGCGGTCCTTGTCGAGCTTGTCCTGGGTGGCGACGTCCCACAGCCGGCAGGAATCCGGCGAGATCTCGTCGGCGACGACGATGCGCATCATGTCGCCCTCGAACAGGCGCCCGCATTCGATCTTGAAGTCGACAAGCTGGATGCCGACGCCCAGGAACAGGCCGGAGAGGAAGTCATTGACGCGGATAGCCAGCGCCATGATGTCGTCGATCTCCTGCGGGCTCGCCCAGCCGAAGGCGGTGATGTGCTCTTCCGACACCATCGGGTCGTCCAGCGCATCGGCCTTGTAGTAGAATTCGATGATCGAGCGCGGCAGAACCGTGCCTTCCTCGATGCCCAGGCGCTTTGCCAGCGAGCCGGCGGCGACGTTGCGCACCACCACCTCGAGCGGGATGATCTCGACTTCCTTGATCAGCTGCTCGCGCATGTTCAGCCGGCGGATGAAATGGGTCGGGATGCCCATACGATTGAGGTGATTGAAAATGTGCTCGGAGATGCGGTTGTTGAGCACGCCCTTGCCGTCGACCACCTCATGTTTCTTCTTGTTGAAGGCGGTGGCGTCATCCTTGAAGAACTGGATCAGCGTCCCGGGCTCAGGTCCTTCATAGAGGATCTTGGCCTTGCCTTCGTAAATGCGGCGGCGATTTTTCATCTGATTTTTTCTCTGGATTGGCGGGCAGGCGGCAAGCGACCGAGTACCTGTCCGTCTGCCTAAATTAGTTGTGGCGACGGGTGCGTTCAATGCCGGTGTCTATAGCAATCGTAATGTTTGCTCAATCGGCAAATCCAGCCGATCAACCGCTTTCGGAACCGAAATGCCGCAGCGCAGCATGGGACGTTGCATATTGACCGGCCCGCGACCTTTTGGTTTGTGCTGGGTAAGCACACATATTCATAGCCAAGCGAATCGATTTGATCGGAGGGACGCATGAGCAGCATGAAAGACCGCGAAGAGGGCTTCGAGCGCAAATTCGTCTTCGACGAGGAGCTCCGCTTCAAGGCCTCGGCGCGCCGCAACAGAGCGCTCGGCCTGTGGGCCGCCGAAAAGCTGGGCAAGAGCGGAGCCGATGCCGAGGCCTATGCCAAAGCGGTAGTCGTCTCCGACATCGAGGAGGCCGGCGACCATGACGTCTTCCGCAAGATCCGCGAGGACTTCGACGCCGCGGGCGTCAACCAGTCGGACCATCAGATCCGCCGCACCATGGACGAGCTGATGGCGCAGGCGATCGAGCAGGTCAAGAACACGTAAAAATCGTTGGACCAATCGACCGCCCGGCTCAGCCGGGCGGTTTTCTTTGCCTTGCCGCCGTTTCCGGCTGAGACTGCGGATCGTTACCAAGGAAGTTCCAATGTCGCTCAAGTCCCGCCTGGCCGCCGACGAAACGCTGTTCACCGCCTGGTCCGGCGTGCCGGACGCGCTGACGGTAGAAATCATCGCCAAGCAGGGCTTTGATGCCGTTACCCTCGACATGCAGCATGGCGGCCACCACGAGGACAGCGTGCTGCGGGGCCTGGTGCCGGTGCTTGCCGCCAATAAGCCGGCGCTGGTGCGCATCCCGGTCGGGCGCTTCGACATGGCGAGCCGGGCGCTCGATTTCGGCGCCGAGGCGGTGATCGCGCCGATGGTCAATTCCGTGGACGACGCCAGGCAGTTCGCCGCAGCGATGAAGTATCCGCCGATGGGCGAGCGTTCCTGGGGCCCGACCTATGCCTTCCCGCGCCATGGGAAGGGTGACCATGCCGAGTGGCTGCGCGACTCGAACCAGCGCACCATGGCCTTTGCCATGGTCGAGACGCGTGCGGCGTTCGAGGCGCTGGATGGGATCCTCGAGACGCCCGGCATCGATGGCATCTTCGTCGGGCCGTCGGATTTCTCGATCGCCTGGTCGAACGGCACCACCGTCAATTCGACGTTGGAAAGCATGATGGAGACGGTCGCCTCGATCGCCGAGCGGACGCGCAAGGCCGGCAAGCACGCCGCGATCTATGTCATCGAGCCGGCCGTTGCCGGCCGCGTCGTGTCGATGGGCTATCGGCTGCTCGCCATGGGTTCTGACCACACGCTGATCTCGCTCGGAGCCAGGACGCTGCTGAAGAGCATGCGGGATTCGATCGGCGCCTGAGGCGCCGGCGTTTCAAGGCTCCTTCAGTTCCGTCAGGAACTTGGCGAAAGTCATCGATCCCTCCGGCCAGGGGCCGAAGCCCGCGTCCTGGTTGAGATGGCCGGCGTCGCCGGCCTCGATGAACAGCGAACCCCAGGCGGCGGCGATGTCCTCGGCAACCTCAAAGGCGCAGAACGGGTCGTTGCGGCTGGCGATCACGATCGACGGAAAGGGCAGGGGCTCGCGCGAATAGGGCCCGAAGGTCATCAGGTGCCTCGGCCTGATCTCCGGATTGGCGACATCAGGCGGCGCCACGAAGAAGGCTCCCGCGACCGGCTTCTGGAATTGCGGGATCGCCTGCACCGCCGCCGCCACCCCCAGCGAATGCGCGACGATGACGACCGGCCGCTCGGCCTCGTTGACAGCTTTCGCTACACTTGCCGTCCAGTCCTCGCGCACGGGTTTCGTCCACTCGGCCTGCTCGACCCGGCGCGCTGTCGATAGCTTCGACTGCCAGCGGGTCTGCCAGTGCTCGGGCCCGGAATTGGTGTAGCCCGGTATGATGAGAATATCGGCGTCCTTGACTTTCATGGCGCCGATGTAGCGAGCACCCTTGTCTGATGCAACCGGCCGGTGGGACGCAGTGGCATCACAAAGGTGAACAACGTGTTCGATTCTTTCAACCTTGTGTGAACGATGGCGATGAACGATCTGGAGGGGGAACAGGAATGACTAATAAACGTCGGCGCGACTGCCCTTCGTGAGATCGGCGCCCGAACGGAGAGTGTGATGAGCGAACTGCCTTTTGCCGCGACCACCCCGGTCAGCGTCGCGCGTGTCGGATTGAGGGCGCGCGATGCCGAAAACCTTGCCGCCTATTATCGCGCCGTCGTCGGCCTGCAGGAGTTGAGCCGCGCCGATGGCGCGATCACCCTCGGTGCCGCGGGACGCCCGCTGCTGGTGCTGGAGCAGGATGCCTCGGCGAAGCCTGACGACCCACGCAGCGCCGGCCTGTTCCATACTGCCTTCCTGCTGCCATCGCGCGCCGATCTTGGCCGGTGGATCAGCTACGCCGCTGCCAACCGGATAAGCATCGAAGGCGCTTCGGACCATCTGGTCAGCGAGGCGCTCTACCTCACCGACCCTGAAGGCAACGGCATCGAGATCTACGCCGATCGCCGTCCGCAGGATTGGAAATGGAACGGCGACAAGATCGCAATGTCGACCGAGCGGCTGAACCTCCCCGCGGTCGTCGCCAGCGTGCCCGTCGGTGATGCCGGCTGGCAGGGAGCGCCGGAAAACACCATTGTCGGCCACGTCCACCTGCGCGTCGGGCGTCCGGAAGACGCCGAAGCGTGGTGGCATGACGAATTCGGCTTCGACACGGTCGCCAAATATGGCGGTCAGGCTGTGTTCCTGTCCTCCGGCCACTACCACCACCATATCGGTGCCAATTCCTGGCGCAGCGCCGGCGCCGGCCGCCGCGATCCCTCTCGCTCGGGCCTCGCCTGGGTCGAAATGCGCTCGGATAACGTGAAGGCCGAGACGACGCGTGAAGATCCCTGGGGCACGGTGATCAGGACGGTGCCTGGCAAGGCTTGACTAGGGCTGCGCGACACTAGCGGGCCTTCCCCCGGACTCAGGCCTGTCCAAACACCCGCCTGAAGATCGTGTCGACATGCTTGGTGTGATAGCCGAGGTCGAACTTCTCGCGGATCTCGGCCTCGGGCAGTGCCGCTGTCACGTCCTTGTCGGCAAGCAGTTCCTCAAGGAAATCAGCACCTTGCTCCCATACCTTCATGGCGTTGCGCTGCACCAGGCGATAGGCATCCTCGCGTGACACGCCAGCCTGCGTCAACGCCAGCAGCACGCGCTGCGAATGCACCAGGCCGCGGAACTTGTTGAGGTTCTTCACCATGTTCTCGGGGTAAACGAGCAGCTTATCGACGACGCCGGTCAGGCGTGCCAACGCGAAGTCGAGCGTCACCGTCGCGTCCGGCCCGATCATGCGCTCCACCGAGGAGTGCGAGATATCGCGCTCGTGCCACAGCGCCACATCCTCCATGGCCGGCATGGCGTAGGAGCGGACCATGCGGGCAAGGCCGGTGAGATTCTCGGTCAGCACCGGGTTGCGCTTGTGCGGCATCGCCGACGAGCCCTTTTGTCCCGGCGAGAAATATTCTTCCGCTTCCAGCACCTCGGTGCGCTGCAGATGCCGGATTTCGACCGCCAGGCGCTCGACCGACGAGGCGATCACGCCGAGCGTAGCGAAGAAGATCGCATGGCGGTCTCGCGGAATGACCTGAGTCGAGACCGGTTCCGGCTTCAGGCCGAGTTTCTTCGCCACATGCTCTTCGACATAGGGATCGATGTTGGCGAAGGTGCCGACCGCGCCCGAGATGGCGCAGGTGGCGATGTCTTCGCGCGCGTGCAGCAACCGCTCGCGGCAACGCGAGAATTCGGCATAGGCCAGCGCCAGCTTGACGCCGAAGGTGGTCGGCTCGGCATGGATGCCGTGGCTGCGGCCGATGGTGATGGTATCCTTGTGCTCGAAGGCGCGGCGCTTCAGGGCCACAAGCAGCGCGTCAATGTCGGCAAGCAGAATGTCGCTGGCGCGAGTCAATTGGACCGCAAGGCAGGTGTCGAGCACGTCCGACGAGGTCATGCCCTGGTGAATGAAGCGGGCGTCCGGTCCGACGAATTCGGCGAGATGGGTCAGGAATGCAATCACGTCATGCTTGGTGACGCGCTCGATCTCGTCAATCTTATCGACGTCGAATTTGGCCGCGCCGCCCTTTTCCCAAATGGTCTTGGCGGCTTCCTTCGGGATGACGCCGAGCTCGGCCAGCGCATCGCAGGCATAAGCCTCGATCTCGAACCAGATGCGGAACCGGGTTTCGGGCGACCAGATGGCGACCATTTCCGGCCGGGAATAGCGAGGGATCATGGTTTCTTAGTCCTGCTGGGAGAAGCTTTGGCCGCGTCCTAACAGAGGCCGGCTCAATGCTCAACGCCGCCGGCGTGCAAACCAGATGCTGGCGGCGGCAAGTGCGGCAAAGCCGAACGGAAAATAGAGCCGGATGCCAAGGACGAGGAACTGGTAGAGCGCAGCGAGGATCGTGAACACGAACTCAGACCCCCAGGTCCGCGTGAAGGCCGGCGCGTGCCACTCGGCGTAGTAAGAACGGTATTGCAGGGCAAACAGCCCGCCGGTGAAAGCGAGCGTCGCGCCGAGCAGGCATACGAAAGCTGCGGCGAGCGCGGTTTCCCAGTGGCGGCCGCGCGATACCAGCGCGGCGAACGTCAGCCCGACCGGAAAAGCAAGCGCGCCGCCGAGCGCATACAGCAGCACGACGAAGCGGGCGCTGTCCGGCGTCTCCCAATAATACAGATTGAGGAAAGCGCTCGCCGCCATCGCAGGCCCCCACAACAAGGCGCCGACAATTGCCGTGCCTGCCGAGGGCAGAGCGTCGCGCAGGCGGTTTGCCAGGCGCAGACGCAAGGAGGCCGGCTGCAGCGAGGTTACGGTCGCTGGGCCGCGTTCCGCGGCGAAAAGCGGTTCGGCTTGCCTGGTGGCAATGCTCCCTGTCTCATTGGCGTCATGGCTATCACGCCATGGTGAACAAGACGTGCCGCTCGATGCATCCAATCCGGCGGCCGTTTGTTATTGTGGGCGCCCGACAGGGACGCGCGGCCACCCACCGGAGGGACCAGCATGACCGTCGATGTCAGTAAGATACGCGAGCATATGGAAGTAGTCGGCGCCGATGGCGTCCATGTCGGCACCGTCGACAAGGTCGAGGGGCAGCGCATCAAGCTGACCAAGGCCGACAGCGGCATGGGCTCGCACAAAGGCCACCACCATTACGTTCCGCTGGCTCTGGTCGCGGAGATCGAAGGAAAGAAGGTCTGGCTCTCGGCGAATTCGGACGTCGCGGTCACGTTCGAGGAAGAGAAGTCCGACCCGACCTGACCGACGTCCAGAACTCTAGCGGGACGACCAGACCGGAAAGAGATCGCCGTCGGCCGGCCTCGCCGCGTGGACGCCGCGGCTGACGGCGCGGGCCATCGTAGACCCCGCTGCGGCATAGAGATCGATCGCTGCATCGGCGCTGAGTTCGATGCCGCTGCTGCCGGTCGCGATCGCGAAAACGAGATCGCCGTCGGCCGGTGTGTGCGTCGGCCAAATGGCGCGGGCAAATCCGTCATGCGCCGAAATCGCCAGCCGTTTGGCGGCCGACTTGGAAAGCACGGCATCGGTGGCAATGACGGCAATCGTCGTGCTGGCGCCCTCTGGCGGTTCCCCTGCGCGCCTGTCGCGGTATTTCAAGAGTATTTTCCTGGCGTCTTTCGGTATGGGATCGGGATAACCCAGGCCGCCGAATTCATCGCCGATCTCGAAGGGAGCGGCCCAGAAATGGCGGCTGCGTCCGACCGTCACCGAACCGGTCGGGTTGACGGCAGCGAGCGCGCCGATGGTGACGCCGCTGTCGAGCATCGTCGAGGCCGAACCCAGCCCGCCCTTCAGACCGGAAGTCAGAGCGCCGGTACCGGCGCCGACCGTACCGAGCGGGAAGTCGGTCGTTGTCGCCTGAGCCGCCTCGTAGCCAAGCTCGCGATAGGGCGGATAGCGGCCCCAGTCCTTGTCGCCGCCATTGCGCAGGTCGAAGAGGATCGCGGCCGGCACGATCGGCACGCGAAAGCCACCCACCTCGACGCCGATGTTTTTCTCCCGCAGCGCTGCCTGGACGCCGGAAGCGGCATCGAGGCCGAAGGCCGAGCCGCCGGACAGCACGACTGCGTGAATGGTCGCGATCGAGTTTTGCGGCTCGAGCAGGTCGGTCTCACGCGTGCCCGGTGCGCCACCCAGCACCTGGACTCCGGCCGCCGCCGGCTCCTCGCAAAGCACTACCGTGACGCCGGACTTCAGCCTGGCGTCAGCAGCATTGCCGACGGTGACGCCGGCGACGTCGGTGATCAGGTTGCGTGGACCGGTGCGGAACATCAGTTTTCCTCCAGCGGCACGAAATGGGAGCCGTCGAAGCGGAAGGCGCGGAATGGGTTTTGGCTGAGATCACCCTTTTCGTCGAAGCGGACGGTGCCGATAGCGGTCGCGAAATCATGGCCGGTCAGCGTCTTGGCGAGCGGCCTGCCGGAGCTTTCTGCGTCGACCGCTGCCGCCTTGGCGATCTCCACCGCGGCATAAGCCGGCAGCGTGTAGCCGTCGGTCACGATCTTCCTTTCGCCAAAGGCCTGCACGACCTTGGGGTCCGCGACTTCTGACCACTCCGGCAACGCGATCATCAGTGTGCCGGCCGCATAGGGCACATCGCCGGGTGGCGTGCGCAGCGTCTCGCCGCCGGCGAAGGTGATGCCGGCATTGAGCGAGGCAGCGTCGCGCCCCATGATGGCGATGTCGTCGCCGTCGCCGCCGGCAAACACTTTCGTAGCCCCCGCTTTCTTCAGGCGGCCGATCAGCCCGATCTGGTTGTCGAGCTGCGGCCGGAACGTGTCGACGAAGACCGGTTTCAGCGCCGCCTGCTCGGCGGCCGCGCGGAAAGTCTCCGCGATCTCTCGGCCATAGATGGTGCCGTCATCGATAATGGCGAACAATTCGTTCTGCCAGAGCCGAGTGAGGATCGTGGCCACCGCATTGCGTTCGTCGTCGCCGCGCGGCCCAAGCCGGTAGACAGGCCAGCCGGTCTTCGCGCGGCGGTCGGTCAGGCTCTCGGTGCGCACGCCGATCGCGACGACCGGAATGTTGGCGTCCTTCAGGATCGGCAGCGCCGCCTCGATCGCTTCGGTGCAAAGAAAACCGACAACGATATTGACCTTAGCATCCACGAATTGCCTGGCAGCCGCTGCACCGCCGTCGGCCGTGCAGGCGTCGTCAACGGTTCGGACCGCGACCCCTTCGGCGTCCGCCGCCAGCGCGGTCCCCGCCTCGATCTGCTTGCCGAGGATCGCCGACGGCCCGGACAGCGGTGCGGCGACGCCAACCAGCGTCTCGGCATGGACGCTCGCGCCCAGCCAAAGCAGCGCGGCTAAAGTCGTCGTGAGAAGGCGCATTCGGGCGAAGAGGTCCTCCGTGCCGGGAGTATTGTTCCGGCACTATTCCAGCAAAGACCTAAAGGCTGCCTAATCCGGGTGCAACACGCGAATTCAGGATTGCGCTCAAGCACTTCGCTTGTGTCATACAATATGCAGCCATATATAACGAGCTTCCGTTTTGGCAGGTGGATCATCGGGTGCTGAAGATTAATGACATCGGGCCGCAAGCCTATCGCGATGCGATGGCGCATTTTGCCGGCCATGTGCATGTGGTGACCACGGACGGCCCGGCCGGGAGACGAGGCGCAACGGTGATTGCCGCCTGCTCGGTCTCGGATACGCCGCCCGCCGTGCTTGTCTGCCTCAACCGCGAAAATCCCAAGAACGAGGCCTTCATCCGGAACGGCAATTTCGCGCTGAACACACTCGCCTCGGACCAGGAGGCGCTGTCGGTCGGCTTTTCCGGCATCACCGGCCTGCCGTCCGAGGAGCGCTTCGCGCTCGGCGAATGGGACGTGATCTCGACCGGCGCGCCGACGCTGAAAGGCGCGCTCGCCGTCTTCGATTGTCAGATCATCGATACCAAGGATTTGGCCACCCACCGTGTGCTTTTTGGCAAGGTGACAGGCCTGCGCATCGGCGATAATTTGCGGCCGCTGATCTACCACAACCGCGACTACCACGTTCTGTGAAAACCCCTCTTGCGTTTGATGGGTCGAGGCGCCCCCGCGTAGTGAAGGCGATACTGCCGCGTGTCGACGAGTTCCGCGCCGTGCACAATCTGGACGCGCTGGCCGATCCTTGCGCCTCGCTCGACCAGCGGCCGGCCGCAGCGGTTGACCCGCGCTGGCTGCGAACTGGCGACAGGCGGGCCGCGTAGCCATATGTTTCGCACCGATACATTCCTCTGGGACGTTCCCCGGGAAAACAGACTTTGCGAGAAGCGACGATGGACGAGAGCATTTATCTCGATGAGGCCCGCGATCCCCTGATCATCGCGGAAGGCTGGATGAAGGACGGCAAGGATGTCGCCATCGCGACCGTGGTCGAAACCTGGGGTTCGGCGCCGCGCCCGGCCGGCAGCCATCTGGTCATCGACGCCGAAGGGAATTTCCACGGTTCGGTTTCCGGCGGCTGTGTCGAGGGCGCGGTGGTGACCGAGGCGATCGACGTCATCAGCTCGGGCAAACCGAGGATGCTGGAGTTCGGCGTCGCCGACGAAACCGCCTGGCAGGTCGGCCTGTCCTGCGGCGGCCGCATCAAGGTCTATGTCGAGCGGCTGGGTTGACTGCGGATGGACCCATATGTTCTCAAAACATTGAACGAAGAGCGCCGCGCCAGGCGCGCCGCGGTGCTGGTCACCGACCTCGGTGACGGCCGCGACCGCATCGTGTGTGAAGGCGACCGCGTCGCGGGCGAGCTCGGCGCGGCGATCGCCAGTGCGTTTCGCACCGGCATCTCTCGATCGGTGGAAGCGGAAGGGCGGACTTTCTTTCTCAATGCGCATCTGCCGCGCCCGCGCCTTGTGGTGATCGGAGCGGTGCATATCAGCCAGGCGCTCGCGCCAATGGCCAGAATCGCCGGCTATCCAGTCGAGATCATCGATCCGCGCACCGCCTTCGCCACGCCGGAGCGCTTTCACGGTGTAGCGCTGCATGCCGAATGGCCGGAAGATGTGCTGAAGCGCCAGCCGCTCGACAGCTACACCGCGCTTGCCGCCGTCACCCACGATCCGAAGATCGACGATTTCGCGCTGAAGGCGGCGCTCGACGCCAGGTGCTTCTATGTCGGCGCGCTTGGCAGCAGGAAGACTCACGCCAAGCGGGTCGAGCGTCTGCTGGCGCTGGGCGCCAGCGCCGACCAGATCGCCCGCATCCATGCGCCGATCGGTCTCGATATCGGCGCCGCGAGCCCGGCCGAGATCGCCGTAGCGGTGCTGGCACAAACCATCCACGCCTTCCGCTCGCGCGGCCTGGAAAGCAAAGGCGCGGTGGCGTGAAGTTCGGTCCGATCGCGATCGATGAGGCCGAAGGCGCGGTGCTGGCGCATGCAACCACTGCCGGCGAGCGGCGATTCCGCAAGGCGCATCGGCTGAACGGCGAGGACGTTGCGGCGCTGAAGGCGGCCGGCATCAGTGAAGTGGTCGTGGCCGTTCTCTCTCCCCATGATCTCGGCGAGGATGCCGCGGCCGAAAAGATCGCGTTGAGCATGTCCCATCGCCACGTCGAGACGAAGCCCGCTGCAACCGGACGCGTGAACCTGCATGCCGAAACCGCAGGCGTCTTCACCGTCGACGCCAAGATGATCGACGCCATCAATGCCATCGACCCGGCGATCACCATCGCCACCCTGGCGCAGCACGCGCCTGTCGAGGCGGGCCAGATGGTGGCGACGGTGAAGATCATTCCGTTTGCCGTCGCTGCGAGCCTGGTCGATGCGGTGGCCAAGATTTGCGCCGGCGGCGAAATCTTCGCCGTCAACGCCTATCGCCCGGTCAATGTCGGCGTCATCCAGACGACGCTGCCCGGCTTGAAGCCGAGCGTGCTCGACAAGACGCTGCGGGTCACCGAGGCGCGGCTGGCGCGCTCCGGCGGCCGGCTGACTGCGGAGCGGCGCACGCCGCATGACGTGACGCTTGTTGCGGAAGCAGCAAGCGCGCTGGCGCGCGACAACGACATGGTGGTGATCTTCGGCGCCTCGGCGCTGGCCGATTTCGCCGATGTCATCCCTGCCGCGATCGAGAAGGCGGGCGGCAAAGTCATTCGAGCCGGCATGCCGGTCGATCCCGGCAATCTGCTGGTGCTCGGAACGCTCGGCGGCAAGCGCGTCATCGGCGCGCCCGGCTGTGCCCGCAGCCCGAAGGAAAACGGTTTCGACTGGGTGCTGGACCGGCTGGTCGCGGGGCTTGACGTGACGGCGAGCGACATTGCCGGCATGGGCGTCGGAGGCCTGTTGATGGAAATCCCGTCCAGGCCACAGCCGCGCGAGCCGCTGCCGTCGCGGTCGGCAAAAGCGGAGCCGAGGGTCGACATCGTGCTTCTCGCCGCCGGGCGCTCCAGCCGCATGGGCGGGCCGAACAAACTGCTGGCGCTGTTCGACGGCAAGCCGCTGGTGCGGCGCACCGCCGAGCGGGCGCTGGGATCGAAAGCGGCCAACGCCATCGTCGTCACCGGCCATCAGCGCGAGCGGGTGCGCTCGGCGCTCTCAGGTCTCGATATCACGCTTGCCCACAATCCGGACTTCGCCGACGGGTTGGCCTCGTCGCTCAAGGCGGGCATCGCGCGGGTCGCGCCCGACGCGGCCGGCGCCATGATCGTGCTCGGCGACATGCCTGGTATCTCGTCTAAGGATCTCGATAGCCTGATCGATGCGTTCCGCCGATCCGGGGGCCGCGCGGTGGTGCGCGCAGCGCATCACGGCAAACGCGGCAACCCGGTGCTGCTGCCGCGGTCGCTCTTTGCCGCCGTCGCGCAGCTCGAAGGCGATACTGGCGCGCGCCATTTGGTCGAGGCCGAAGGGCTCGACGTCATCGATGTCGAAATCGGGCAGGGCGCTTCGATCGACGTCGATACGCGCGAGGCGCTGGAACGCGCGGGCGGCGTGCTGCAGGATTGACAAACCGAAGCCGAATTTCGCATGGCTTCGGAATGTCTTTGCGCTGCCGAACTTTCCTCACTTTGCTCGCCGCAACAGCTTTTTCGCTCTCTGCCGCCGAGGGCCAGACGTTGTCGCTGAAACCCTTCAAGGACGAGCTTTTCGCTTACCCGGCGACGCTGTCGAGCGGCGACAACGGTGCCTATACGGTGCTCGACTATCGCGAGATGCGCGACATCAATCAGCGCGACGAGGTGCCGGAAAGGCGTGTGCATGCCCAATATACCGACCCCGGCGTGCGCAAGATGCAGCAGGACTTGATGCTGAAGACCGATGTCGGCGATGTCCGGCATGTCGCAGTCGGCAAGACGCAAGGTGCCGCCATCATCGTGCTTTATCTGCACGGGCAGGGCGGCAGCCGCAAGCAGGGCGTCGACGACTTCACCTTCGGCGGTAATTTCAACCGCCTCAAGAATTTGATGGCCGAAAATGGCGGTCTTTATCTTTCGCCGGACTTTCCCGATTTCGGCGACAAGGGCGCCGCCCAGGTCGCGGCGTTGATCGACCACTATGCAGAGACATCGCCCGGCGCGAAAATCTTCGTCGCCTGCGGCTCGATGGGCGGTATCCTCTGCTGGAAGCTGGCGGACCGCAAGGATACTGGCGCCCGCGTCAGTGGGCTGCTGCTGCTCGGCTCGCTCTGGGACCAAAGCTTCTTGACCAGCCCGGCCTTCAAGCGTCGGGTGCCGGTGTTCTTCGGCCAGGGCAGCCGTGACGTGGTTTTCCAGGTTGAGAAGCAGGAAACCTTCTTCCGCTCGATCCTCGCCAAATCGAAGAGCTATCCGACCCGCTTCGTGCGGTTCGAGACCGGCACGCATGGGACGCCGATCCGCATGGTCGATTGGCGCGGCACACTCAACTGGATGCTGACGAAAGCGCCCTGATCAAGGCGGCGTGTTGTAGTCCAGGACGGTCTCGGGATTGATCTCGCCGTCGTAAGACGCATCGACATCATACTGCACCAGCGAGAAATTGCCGTGGCGGAACAGATAGGTGCCGGTCGATGAAGCGTCGCCGACGCCGCGCCATTTGTTCATCGAGGTGATCGTCTTGGTCTTGTCGTCATATTCGGAATTGACCAGCTGGTCGTCGGTCTGGAAGCCGATGATGTGGATGCCCTCGACCTTGCCTTCACTGTTGTTGTTCTCGTAACGGATGTCGAGTTCCGGCGCGGCGAACTGCAACTGCCGGACGCCGGACACATCGTCATAGATGTAATAGACCGCGCTTTCATTGTAGGCGGCCATCGAGCAGAAGAAGCGGAAGAGCCGCGTCTCGCGCTCCGGCTCGTCGGCTCCAGCGTCCTTGTCCTTGTAATGGATCGAGTAGGCGTCCGGCTCGCCGGCCGGCTTGCCTTCCGGGTTCTCCTTGTCGCACTGCTCGCCATAGGCGGCGAGGAACGCCTTCCTGGCCTGTTCCAGCGCCTCGTCCTTCTTGGGCGGCGGCGGGCCGTCGCCGCAGCTTGTCGGCACGGCATCCTGGAAATCCGAAGTCGACGGCTTCAGGGCGCCCTTGTCGATAAAGATCGGCTGGAACGGCGGTTCCTGGATCTGCGCGTTGACCTGGCGAAGCGTGTAGCAGCCGGCAAAGATTTTGGCTTCGCCCTTCTTGTCGGTGGCCTGGATGGCGACAGGGACGCTGTAGTAGATGCTGCCGGCAGCACCCTCGTCCGATACCGCGCCGGTCTTGACCTCGACCGCGTCGGTGCTGTCGTAGCCTTTAACGAAGGCATCGAAATCTTTTGCCGGCTTGGTGTCGCCGAAATAACCCCAGGCGCGGGCGAATTCATGCCGGTTGATCGCGCTGTAGAGCGAGCGAACAACAGCCTCTGCACTGGACCGGTCGTCGATATAAGGGGCTTCGGCTGCAAGCGCCGACCGGCCGATGGCCGCAAGGGAGAACAAGGCAGTCGCTGCGAGAATGGCAGGTCTCATCGGGAATCTCCGCTCGATAACGAAAATACTACCACCGCGATTGCGGCGAGGCGGTGACAGGGGCGCACGGGCTGCTTGAAGAATCGAGCCGGGAAGCGCTAGCTCACGGCCCGCGGCGCTGACGCCGCCTGGGGAGATAACTCACGTGACCATATCCATGTACGATATTTCCGTGGCCGTCTTTTCGGCCCGGCTGAAGGCGCTGGCCAGCGTGCTGTCACTGGCCGAACAGAACGCCGCCGACCGCAAGATCGACCCTCAGGTGTTTCTGACCGCGAGGCTGGCGCCCGACATGTTCGCGCTGACCCGGCAGGTACAGATCGCCACCGATCATGCCAAGGGCGCGCCGTCGCGGCTCGCCGGCCGCGAAGTGCCGAAATACGAGGACAACGAGTCCAGTTTCGCAGAGCTGCACGCCCGAATCGCCAAGACCCTCGATCATCTGGCGACATTCTCGGCCGCCGATCTGGACGGGTCGGAGGAGCGGACGATCGAATTGAGGCTTGCCGGACGCGAGGTCTCAATGGCCGGACTGCAATATCTGCTCAACGCAGCCATGCCGAACTTCTACTTCCACATCACCACGGCATACGACATCCTGCGGCACAATGGCGTGCCGCTGGGCAAGTCGATTTTCCTGGGACGCTGAACACGGAGAGGTTTCCCGGCGCGGCCGAGAACCCTCTTTTTCATCGTTGAATCAGCGTATCGACATCTCGCGGGCGATACGCGGAAAGTCGGCCGGCTTGATGCCGATATCGGCGCGGTCGGCGTTGCTCATCGCGTTCAGCAGCGCGAGCGCCGATCGGTAACGCTGTTGTTCCTGCGGCCGCGGCCGCGCGAACATTTCGGTGAAGAACCCCATATTCCAGCCCCTTGTTTGTCCTCCACACGCCGAGAATATAGGTGATTTGTTACAATTGTGCAGTGCAGCAAGTGCATGGCAGCCATGCCTGGTGAATTTTTTCCGCCAAAATCGCTTCTCTTCTGAAACTTTTGCGGAAACTCGACCGTACGCCACGGTCCTGGCCTCTGGGCGGGCTTTTTCCTCGCCACTCTGGCGACCTGCCGGTCGGTATCAAATGCAGCGCGGCTTTGATCTTTCCGGCCGGCGTCTGCAGCTGCAACACCCGCAATCGTTAATGTCGTCGGCATTCATTTTTAACGACAGCGATCTATGGTCGACGGCAACAATGAATGCCGTTGCGACAGGAGGAGGCTGAGATCGGCACCGGGAACAAGCTGGATTTCGCTTCGTTGCTCGACGACCTCATCATCGCTTCCGAGAAGGGCGAAGACGGGGGCGCCCGGCCCTCTATTCCATTCGACTATCTGTCGGTGGCGGACGAGCTTCACTCCGGCCGCATCAAGGTCGCCGGCGAAAGCGTCGCCGCCGAGTACCGCGAAGCGGGCGCCGACCTTGCCGCCGAGTTCGCCGCGCTTCTCGACCAGGCCAAGCTGGCTCTCGCTGAGGAAGAGCATCGCCCTGAGGAAGAGCTGGCGCCGATCGACCCTGAATCGATTGCCGGCGAGCTCGGCCTCGATCGCCCTGCGAAGGATACCGATTTCGGCCGCATTCGACGCAACTTCGCCTTCGCCAACCATCCGGACCGTGTCGCCCCGCATCTGCGTCAGCGCGCCATGATCCGCATGCAAGTGGCCAACATGCTGATCGACGAGGCCAAGCGGCGCGCGCTGGCCGCGGCACGACGCTAACCGGTTTCCGAATTCACGCAAAAGTCGCCAGGACCGGCTTGGAGAAAATCCGGCCTATGCCTTATGCTTGAATTCCTCCCCGCGCAGCCGCGCGCCCACCTCCCGCCGGAGACATTTCATGCAAAAACGCCGCCTCGGTCGGACAGACCTCCTTGTTTCGCGAATCTGCCTCGGTTCGATGACCTGGGGCCAGCAGAACACCGAAGCCGAAGGCCATGCGCAGATGGATCTGGCCTTTTCGCGCGGCGTGAATTTCATCGACACCGCCGAGCTTTACCCGATCCCGCCCAAAGCCGAGACGCAAGGGTGGACCGAGAGGATCATCGGCAGTTGGATGAAGATCAAGGGCAACCGCGACACGGTAATCATCGCCTCGAAAGTGGTCGGCCGCACGGCCAACGCCTGGTTTCGCGGCGACCGGCCATCGAAGCTTGTGCGCGCCGACATTTTCGATGCGGTCGAGAAGTCGCTCGCCAAGCTCCGCACCGATTACATCGATCTCTACCAGATCCACTGGCCGGACCGGGACATTCCCTGGGGTTCGAACCCGACGCGGGTCGGGGCGGTAGCGCGGCGGGCTGATGCTGTCGGCACGCCGGCGGACGAGACGCCGATCGCCGAGACGCTCGCTGTTTTCGAGGAACTGGTGAAGGCGGGAAAAATACGCCATTTAGGCCTGTCGAACGAAAGCTCGTGGGGCGTCATGCGTTTCCTGGCCGAGTCCGACAAGGGCGTCGGCCCGCGCGTCGCCTCGCTGCAGAACGCCTACAATCTCGTCAACCGCACCTTCGAGGTGAACCTGGCCGAAGTCTGCCAACGCGAAGAGGTCGCGTTTCTACCTTATTCTCCGCTGGCGCAGGGCTACCTCACTGGCAAATATGATCACGGCGCCCGGCCGCAAGGCTCGCGCACGCAGCTCTTTAATCGCGGCCAGCGCTACGAGACGCCGAATGCGGCGGAAGTGCTGCTCCAATACAGTGAGCTGGCGCGCTCCTTCGGCATGGAGCCGGCGCTCTTCGCCAACGCCTATGTGACGAGCCGGCCTTTTGTGACCGCGAACATCGTCGGCGCCACCAGCGTCGCGCAGCTCGACATGGCGCTGTCTTCGGTCGAGGTCCGCTGGACGGAGGAGATGCAGAAGGCAGTCGACGCCATCCACCAGCGCGTCGGCAACCCTTGCCCGTGACTGGAAATCATTGAGAAGGACGAAGGGATGGAGGCGATGGCAGATTTTCCGATCGAGCTCGCGCGCGGACGGTTTCCAGCACTTTCGCTGACCGACAAGAGCCGCCGTCGCATCTATCTCGACAATCCCGCCGGAACCCAGGTGCCGCAGGCGGTGGCGGATGCGGTCTCGCGCTGCCTGCTAACGACAAACGCCAACCTCGGCGGCTTCTTCGAAACGACGGTCGCGGCGCAGCAGGTGGTCGACGATGCGCATGCGGCGATGGCCGATTTTCTCGGTGCGGCGAGCGTCGAGGAAATCATCATCGGCGCCAATATGACGACGCTGACCTACCACATGTCGCGCACACTCGGCCGGACGATGAAGCCGGGCGACGAGATCATCCTCACCCGCATGGACCACGAGGGCAATGTCTCGCCCTGGCTGCAGCTTGCAGAGGATCTCGGCCTTGTCGTGCGTTTCCTGCCCTTCGACGAGAAAAGCTGGCAGGTCGAGGAAGCGGGGCTGGAGGCGCTGCTTTCGGAAAAGACGCGGCTTGTGGCGCTGAACTATGCCTCGAACCTCACCGGCTCGATCAACCGCGTCAGCGAGCTGACGGCACTCGCCAAGCAGGCCGGGGCGCTGGTCTATGTCGACGCGGTGCAATTCGCGCCGCACGGGCTGATCGACGTTCAGGCGCTGGGCTGCGATTTCCTGGTCTGCTCGGCCTATAAATTCTTCGGGCCGCATATGGGCATATTGTGGGGCCGCCGCGACGTCATCGATGCGCTGATACCCTACAAATGCCGCTGTTCGTCCAACCACCTGCCGGAAAGGTTCGAGCTTGGCACCCCGCAGATCGAGCTGATGGCTGGATTGACCGCAGCGGTCGACTACTTCGCCGATCTCGGCGCCGCAGCCGGCGAGGGCGGTTCGCGGCGGCAGCGGATAGCGAGGGCCTTCGAAGTGTCGATCGCTTACGAGAACGCGCTCGCCCTACAGTTGATCGAGGGCCTGTCGGACATCGAGGGGCTGACCATCCGCGGCATCACCGAGCCGGAACGCTTCGGCGATCGCGTGCCGACAATTTCCTTCACGGTAGAGGGCATCGCGCCGGAAACGATCGTGCGACAGATGAATGCCGAAAACATCTTCCTGTGGTCCGGCCACAACTATGCATGGGAGATCGTCCACCAACTCGGCATTCCGCCGGAGCAGGGCGTCGTGCGCATCGGCATCGCGCACTACAACACGACCGCAGAGATCGACGAGACACTGGAAAGCGTACATCGCGTCATTGCAATGCTGAGGCAGCAGCGCGCCTGAACTATCCTTTCTTCCCGCCAAAGCCGGTCAGGAAAGCGGTGAGGTTGTCGCCGAGCGCATCGCAGAGGTAGCCGCCCTCCTGGATGATGACCGTCGGCAGGCCAAGGCCGGCGATCGCCTCGCCGATGCGGGCGAAGCCGGGCGTCGTCACCGAAAGGCCTCCGAACGGATCGCCTTGAAATGCGTCGAGGCCGAGCGCGACAACCAGCGCTTCCGGCGCGAAGGCGTGGATGCGCTGGAAGGCTGTTTCCAACGCCTCCAGAAAGGCCGCGTCGCCGGATTTGCGCGGCAGCGGCAGGTTGAGGTTGTAGCCGAGGCCCGCCCCTTCGCCGCGCTCGTCGGCATGGCCCCAGAAGAAGGGATAGAAGCGCACCGGATCGGCATGCAGCGAGACGGTCAGAATATCAGGCCGGGCGTAAAAGATTCCCTGCGTGCCGTTGCCGTGATGCAGGTCGACATCGAGTATGGCGACGCGTCCCGCGTCCTTTCTCAGCACCTGCGCGGCGACCGCGGAATTGTTGATGAAGCAGAAGCCGCCCGCCACGTCGGCAAAGGCGTGATGGCCAGGCGGGCGGCAGAGCGCGTAAGCCGCCGTCGCGCCGGCCATCACGGCTTCGGCGGCTTCCACTGCGCTCCAGGCGCTCCAGAGCGCACTGTTCCAGGTCTCTGCCGAGATCGGGCAGGCTGTGTCGGCCATATGATAGCCGGCCTGGCCGACCGCCGAGGCCGGATAGGAGCCGCCGCGGCCGATTGGATGGATGTTCGGGATGACCTCCGCCGAGGCGCCTTCGATGCGTTGCCAGCGCGCGAAGATGTGCTCGAGAAAGTCGAGATATTCGGGCGTATGCACGGCGGCGATCGGCCCAATGCCATGGTCCTTCGGCCTCTCGATCGTCACGCCGGCCGATCTTGCGCCGGGTAGCAATCTCTCGACCCGTTCCGGCTTTTCCGGATTGGGCTGCGGCGCGCCGCTGGAAAGGAAGGCCTTCGGGTCATGGCGCTTCTGTTCCTCGGCATAGAAGGCTTTCATCGTTCGTCCTCCAGCGCGTCGGCAAAGGCAAAAAAGGCCTCGCCGACAATCTTCTGCACCTGCTCGTAGCTCGACCAGCCGATACCGAGCTTTTCATAGAACGTCTTGGCGGTCTCGTTATCGGTGTCGACGGAGAGCCTGAGATAGACGCCGCCTGCAGCGCGACACTCCTTGGCCACGCGCCGCAACAGCTTCTCACCGATGCGGCGGCCGCGAAAGCGGTCCTCGACATAGAGGTCCTGCACAAAGACCCCGGGCCGGCCCATCCAGGTCGAAAAGATCGGGAAGTGGAGGCAAAGCCCGGCGAACTCGCCGTCGACCTCGGCGACCAAGGTCGAAAAGGCGGGGTTTGCGCCGAAGCCGTAGCGGCGGAGGTCATCCGGTGTCGAGGTGATCTCCTGATGCGCGCCGATGTGGGTGCCGAGGCGCAGCAAGGCGGCATGGATGGTCTCGGCATCCTCGATCCGGCCGGGACGGAGGATAATCGTGCTCACGACAAGTAGGGCGCCCAGGCACCCCCCTCTCTCCTGCCGGACATCTCCCCCGCAACGGGGGAGATCAGCAGGTGCACCGACGGCGCTGTTCCTGCAACGTCGGCGATTGGCGAAAGCGACAGCGACATCGGATCTTCCCCCTTGCGGGGGAGATGTCCGGCAGGCCAGAGGGGGGTGCGAAGGATCGCGAACATCTCAGGACATCTCAAAGCGCCATTTCACCCTCAGCCGGCCACCGGCAGGTCGAGTTCGGCTGCCAGCGCCTCAAGCGAGTCGCCGATGATTGCGATCATCTCGCCGATCTGCTCGCGCGTGATGATCATCGGCGGCGCCACCATGAAATTGTCGCCGTCGACGCCCCCCTTGACCTTGCGGCCATAGATGATCAGGCCGCGCGCATAGGCGTGGTCGAGCAGGCGCTGCGTTGCCTTTTTCGCCGGCGCGATCGGCGTCAGCGCCTCCGGATCGGCGACCATCTCGGCGCCGAGCAGCAAGCCCTTGCCGCGCACGTCGGCGATGAAAGGGAAACGCTTCTGCAACGCCTTCAACTCTGCGATCAGCACATCGCCCATGGTCGCGGCGTTGGCGATGAGATCGAGCCGGTCCATTTCGCTCAGCACCGCAAGGCCGGCCGCACAGGCAAGCGGATTGCCGGCGTAGGTGTGGCCGTGCTGGAAGCCGCCCGAGGCGAGCAGCGGCTCGACGAGCCGCATGGGAGCCGCCAGCGCGCCGAGCGGCGCATAGCCGGAGCCCAGCCCTTTTGACAGCGCGACGATGTCCGGCTTGCAGCTCCAATGGTCGCCGCCCAAAAATTTACCGGTGCGGCCGGCACCGCTCATCACCTCGTCATGGATGAGCAGGATGCCGTAGCGGTCGCATATCTCGCGGATGCGCGCATAGTAGCTGTCGGGCGCGACAAGGGCTGCCGTTGCCGCGCCGCCGACGGGTTCCATGATGAAGGCGAGCACGCTTTGCGGGCCCTCGGCCTGTATCTTGTCTTCGAGCATGTCGGCATAACGGATGCCGCGCTGCTCCATCGAGAGGTTGTCGCGATCGCGCCAGGCGGCCGGCGCCGGCACCGTCGGCATCACCCGCATCAACGGCGTAAAAGTCTCGGCAAGCGCGTCGTCGCCGGTGATGGCGAGCGAACCCAGCGTGCCACCGTGATAGGACGGGAAGCGGGTGATCACCTTCCAGCGCTTCGGCTGCCCGGTGGCGACCGCCCATTGCCGGGCGAGTTTGATGCAGGATTCGGTCGCTTCCGAGCCGCCCGAGACGAAGAAGATGCGGTCCATGCCTTCGGGCAGCTTGTGAGCCAGTGCCCGCGCCAGTTCTTCCGCCGGTTCGTTCTCGAAATGAAGCCGATAGGCGAAGGTGGTCTTGTCCATCTGCCGCTTCATGGCGTCGAGCACGTTGCGGTTGGAATGGCCGATATTGGCGACCATCGGTCCGCTTGAACCGTCGATGAAGCGGCGGCCGTCCTTGGTCCAGAAATAGATGCCCTCGGCGCGGTCGACGAGTGGCCGGCGCAGGCTGGAGAGATAGAACAAATGCGACGGCGGCCGCGCTTCGGCTTCAGGCGAGGGCTGCACTTCCGGTGTCGGCATATCAGGACTTTCCGAGATAGCGGTCGAGAACATTCTTGGTGACGCGTTCGACCATCGCGTCCTGCCTTAGCAGGCCGGCGACCCATTCGCAGCTTCCGGCGTGGAAGACTTCGCCCTTGCCGCGCGGGAAATTGACGATCATGCCGTTGCCGCGCTTGACCTTGTCGAGATTGGCGTCGCTGGCCTCGCCGAACAAAGTCTCGGCGGTGAAGCGGCCGTCCTCGTCGGTGAGAAACTGGTCTTCGATCGGAATGTCGGCGCTTTCCTCGACCTGGCTCGCCAGGCCGACGGCCAGCACCTGCAAGCCGTCCGGCGCTCCGCTCTCCGCAGTCGGGTAGGGCAGGCCGCCGCGTATCTCGAAATCGAGCCCGTCGACCTCATAGCCATAGACATGGCTGTCGGCGCCAAGCAGGTCGCCATAATAGATGCCGGTGCCGGCGAAGGCCCAGTGCTCGGGGCGGTAAACAGGGAAGCCGCGCACGCCGCGCGGCGCGCAGCCGCCCCAGCCGGCATAGACGCCACGCGTCGCGTTGAGGCCGAAGGTAGCGCTGCCCGGACGCCCGATCTCCGGCGCTTCCCAGGAATTGGTGGCGCGGGTGATGTCGACGCCGCGATAGGCCGGGTCTTCGGCCCGCGCCCGGTATTTGTAGCAAACCTGGCGGCGGCCCTCGTCCTCCAGCCTGGTCTGCCACATGAAATTGCCGGCGAAGCGCGCCGCGTGGCCACCGCGCTCGACATAGGCGTCCACCGCGTCGCGCATCTCCCAGGTCCAGTATTCGTCGTGGCCGACGAAGACGACGCAATCATAGCCGTCGAGGATTTCCGGCGAGAAGTGCAGCTCGTGCTGGCTGGCGAGGTCGACCTGATATCCAGCGCGTTCGGCAAAGCGGAAGAAATGGCTGTCGTAGCTTGCCCAGCCGGAAGACGCGTATTTCTTCGAATGTCCCGTGGCAAAGGCCCATTCCATATGCGGATAACGCGGCACGGTCTTCGGCGGCATCGCGACTTCCAGCGGCACGCGCGGTGCATCCTTGGGCAGCACGACGAAGCCGCGGCACCAAGGGCGCTGCGTGGAGACCATCGTCGCATATCGGTCGCGGTTCGGGCCGGTGATGCCCTGATAGTGGTTGGAGCCGCCCCAGGTGTTATAGGCGAGCCAGGTGCCGGTCGCGGCGATCTGCAGCAGGCGACCAGGCTTGCGGCCGGGCAGGGGCGCGACGATGAAGAGGTGGTGGCTCTCGATCGGCGTGCCGTCCGGCCCTTCAGCCGAAAGCCTGACACGGTAAGCTCCCGACGGCCAGTCATCGCCGATGCGGAATTCGAACGAGGCTTCCCAGCCGCAGCCGTCGACCGAACATTGCTCGGGCGTTTCCTGCCAGCGCGCCGACAGTCCCGACCCATCGAAGACCTTGGTTTCATCGCCGCCGTGGCGGACGATGACAATTCTGAATTGCGGGGCCGTCGAGCTGACGAAAAGCGTCACCGTCTCGCCCGGACGATAGGAAAAGCGGTCGCTGTAGCACCAGATCTCGCCGCTCGAGCCATCCATGCCGGGCCACTCGTAATAATGCCCACGCACCGCCTCCCGGCGCTGCTCGGGCGTCAGTCCGAAATCGGGAAAGTCGGCGGGCCGTTGCGTCATGGAAAAACCGAAACCAAGAGGTCGCCATTGAGACCGTAGGGCGGCCAAGCGTCAAATGGAAACGATCGGGCCAGCAGGCGCTTGGCCTTATCCGGCAAACGGCTTATTTGATCTTCAGGCGATGTTTGAACGCCGGGAGCCAAGATGCTGCGCGTGCAAAGGGTCAAGGTCGACGACATCTATGTGCCGATGGCGAGGCGCAAGACGCTGCATCCGGAGACGGTGCGCCATCTTGCCGAGGATATCCTCGAGAACGGCATGAAGATGCCGATCCAGGTGCGCCACGACGGCAAGCGTCATGTCCTGGTCGAAGGGCTGCACCGGCTGGAAGCCGCCAAATGGCTCGGCGAAACCGAGATCGACGCCTACCTCGTCCAGGCGCGGCGCCACTGACGCCATCCTATCTGTTGCCGTGTCAGCCCGGCATCACCGTGAGCGATCGCGTCCTATCAATGCTTTTTAATTGACGCTCCGATGTTCGCCGCTACCGTGCCGGCCTTCCTGTCAATCGGGTACTTGGAAATGGCGAAATACCAGGGCGGATGCCTGTGCGGCGCAGTGCGCTATCGCGCCGAGGCCGAACCAATCAACGAGCGCGTCTGCCATTGCCGGCTGTGCCAGAAGGCGATCGGCGCCGCCTTCAATGCGCGACTCCTGTTTCGCATCGATGATGTCACGATCGAGGGGCCGGTGGCGACGGTCAATTCCTCGCCGGACCTCAAGCGTGGCTTCTGCCCGGCTTGCGGCACGACGATCTTTTCGCGACGTGACTCCAGGGGCATTCTCGGCGTCACATCCGGCTCGCTCGACGATCCGTCCGCGTTCAAGCCCGACATGCATTTCTGGACCGCTTCGAAGCAGCCTTGGGTGCGGCTGGATGACGGCCTGCCGCAATATGAGGGGGCACCGCCGGCATAGAGTTTTCCGTTCTCCCACAACAATGGGAGAAGGAAGAATGCCTGCACAAAAATTTCATCTTCGATTCACGAGATAGCCGGCAAAGCGTCATTGGCGGGCCATCATTGGCTGCCTATCTAAGCGCCACGCGGGAAGGCATCGAGGAGGCGACGGATGAGCGAGAGCAGCAACCCCCTGGACGAGCTTTTGAACGACCCGATGATCCAACTCGTGATGGAGCGAGACCGCGTGCGCCCGGCCGAGCTTCGCCTGCTCTTGGAAAAGGCTCGCGACAGGGCTGCCGACGATTCCCGCTTCGACCAGCCGGTGCTGCCGCCGGCGCATATCGTGGCCAGAAGCTGCCTGAAGCAATGGCTGTACCGCTAAAGCGCATCGCACCGAACTGACGCGCTTTAGCAGGCTGTTGAAGAAGTGCATTTGCGGGCGATGAAATTAGCATCGTCGCCGTTGTGGAAGCAGATTTGGCCCATGATCGAGCCGTCAGGTTGGATTTCGGCC